>JAFEEH010000034.1 GCA_018241185.1 Pseudomonadota bacterium
AGGGGCGGCATGGGTGGGGCGTGGCAGGTGCAGCGCTGCGCGGTGCGGCGGATTCTGCACCGCGACGCGGTGCCGCGCGTGACGCCCAGGCGTCTGCGTGCGCCTGGGCGCGTTTGCGGGTAAAAATGGCCTCCAGCGCCCGTGCGGTGGGCGTCGACAGCTATTGTTTCGATAGCATTGCTGGTGTCGGGGCACGCGCTTCGTGCGTTGCGCGCCATCGGCCGGGCACGCGGCGCACGACCGCTCGCCCTCACAATCACGCCCGCCATGCCAGACCGACGCGTCGACCTGCCCCGCCACCCGCAATGAGCGCGGACGCCTCGCCCATGCCGCCAGAAGCGCGGCGCCTGATGCAGGCCTGGCTCGCCGCCACACCCCTGACGCAGGCCTGCTGCGGGCCAGACGGGACCGTGTGGGCCGCGAGCGGGTCGTGGTGCGACTGGTATGGCGCGGCGGCAACATCGGCCGGGGGGCGCGCCTACCGCGACGTGGTCGGCGACGAGCGCTTCGCGCGGCACGGCCTGCACCTGGACCTGGCCCGGCGTGGCCGCACGACGGCCTTCGTCGAGAGCCTGGAGCAGCCCGGCGCCCTGCCCACGCGCTGGGCCCGCGTGCACATGGCGCCATTGGCGCTTCCTAGCGGCGCCGTCCTGGTGTCGCTGGAGGACCTGACGGCCGAGCGCGCACGCGAGGCCGTCATCGCACGCCAGCGCGAGCAGATCAGCCTGCAGGCCCAGGAGCAGTTGCGCGGCCGGCGCATGACCGCCGAGCTCGAGAAGTTGCGCACGTTGCTCGACTGGCGCACCACCATGCTCAAGGAGCGCAACGACATGCTGCAACTGCTGTCCCACGAGATCCGCCAGCCGCTGAACAACGCTTCGGCCGCGATGCAGGCGACGATGAAGGCGATCCTCGAGGTGCCCTCCGATGCATCGTCGCCGGCGTCCAGCGCGCTGCTGCGCGCCGAGCATGTGCTGCAGCAGGTCATCGGCACCCTCGACAACGCCCTGGCGGCGGGCACCATCCTGTCCGACGGCCGGCATGCGCTCGGCGACACCGACCTGCCCACACTGGTCAAGCTGGTGCTGCACGACATCGCGGCCGACATGCGCGGCCGCGTGCAGGTCGAGCAGCGCACCAACACGCGGACGGTGCAGTTGCATCCCACCCTCATGCGCCTTTCCCTGCGCAACCTGCTGAACAACGCGTTGGCCTACTCGCCCCCGGAGCGGCCGGTGGTGCTGCGCATCGACGAGACCGAGGAGCCGCTGGCGCTGGTGCTGGAGGTGATCGACCAGGGGCCGGGCATCGACGCCGCGTTGCTGCCCAAATTGTTCGACAAGGGTGTGCGTGGGCCCAACACGCGCCACCTGCCCGGCGCCGGCCTGGGCCTGTTCATCGTGCGCTCCGTCGTCGACCTGCACCGGGGTACAGTCGAAGCCCTGCCCAACCCGGCCGGCGGCACCCTCATGCGCATGGTCCTGCCGCAGGGCCTGGCGTCCTGACCGGCGCCCGCCGCCGCCTTCCACCCGCCCCATGTTGCCGCGCAGCCTCGCCCTCGTCGACGACGACACCGAGTACCAGGAATTCCTCGCCGCCCACCTGCGCGCGCAGGGGGTCGACGTGCACCCCTACACCGACAGCAACGACCTGCTGGCCGACCTCGCGCCCTACCAGCACGAGTTCTATGTGGTCGACCTGATGCTGCCGGGCGTGGATGGGGTCGAGCTGATCCGCATCCTGCGGCGCCGCACCGAGGCGGGCGTGCTCGTCGTCTCGGGCCGGCTGGGGCCGGAGATCTTCGCCGAGGCGATCCACGCCGGAGCGGACATGTACCTCACCAAGCCCGTGACCTTCGAGCAGGTGGAACTGGCGGTGCGCGCGGTGCACCGCCGCATCATGACGACTGCGCGCGCCGCCACGGCCTGGAAGCTCGACCGCGGCCGCAGCCTGCTCACGGCGCCCGATGGCGAGACGGTCGTGCTGAGCCCGACCGACCTGCTGCTGATGGAGAGTTTCCTGGAGGCGAACGGCGGCGTCGTTGCACGCGAGGCCTTGCGCCGGCGCCTGGGCCATGGCGAAGGGGCCGAGTCGGACAACAGCCTCCACGCCACCATCTACCGGCTGCGCCGGCGCATCGAGCGCGCCACGCCGCTGGCGGTGCCGCTGCAGTCGCAGCAGCGTGTGGGCTATGTCTTCAAGGCCCCACTGGTCGCGGCCTGACGGGGGCCGCGACGTGACGCGTCAGAGCGCGAGCGCTTTCTCGGCGTCCTGCACCTTGCGGCGGGCCAGCGCCAGATTGGCGCGGTTCTTGTCGAGCACGTAGTACACGAACACGCCTTCGGACTTGGCCATCGGGCGCAGGATGTGGTACTGCTTGCCCAGCGTGATCAGCATGTCGTCGATGGTGTCGTTCAGGCCCAGCGAGCGCATCGTGCGCAGCTTGGCGCGCATCACCTCGGTGTTGCCGGCGGCAGCCATCTCCAGGTCCACGCCGGTGCCGGCGCTTCCCAGCAGCATGCCGCTGTTGGAGTCGACCACGGCGGCGCACATGGCGCCCTCGAGGGTCAGGAGGTCGTTGAGGGTTTCGGAGATGGATGCCATGGCAGGCCTTTCGGATGCTTAGAAAAAAGTTGTAGACCTGCGGCACTCGTAACTGAGAAAGCAAATCTGAAACTGATTGTTCGTGATCAGTTCTGATTTGTAAATGAACTTTTACACGACGCGTCCTCTGATTCGATCCCCCGCTGCGCATGCCGCGGCTTCGCAGCGGCGTCCTACATGCTGCGCTGCCGCATTCGCCTACGGTGGCTCCGTTGCCGCGATGGCGAGGAGGATCCGATGGACGTCGAAGAAGGCCAGCCCCACCCCCTGGGTGCCACCTACACCGGCACGGGCGTGAATTTCGCGGTGTTCTCCGCCCATGCCACGCGTGTCGAGGTGTGCATCTACGACGAGGGTGGCGAGAACGAGGTCGGCCGCGTCACGCTGCCCGAGTACACCGACGAGGTCTGGCACGGCCATGTGCCCGGCCTGCTGCCGGGCGCCCGTTATGGCCTGCGGGTGCACGGGCCCTACGAGCCGGAGAACGGCCACCGCTTCAACCCCAACAAGCTGCTGCTCGACCCTTACGCCAAGGCGCACATGGGCGAGCTGGTGTGGGGGCCCGAACTGTTCGGATACACCGTGGGCCATGAGGACGGTGACCTGAGCTTCGACGAGCGCGACAGCGCCCACCTGGTGCCCAAGTGCGTGGTGGTCGATTCGCGCTTCGCCTGGGAGCAGCCCGAGGGTCCGCGCGTGCCCTGGGACCGCACCATCGTCTACGAGACCCACGTGCGCGGCCACACCATGCGCCACCCGGCCGTGCCCGAGCACCTGCGCGGCACCTTCGCCGGTTTCGCCAACGACGAGGTGCTGCGCCACATTCGCGACCTGGGTGTGACGAGCATCGAGTTGCTGCCGGTGCAGCGCTTCGTCTCGCAGTCCTTCCTGGAAGAGAAGGGCCTGAAGAACTATTGGGGCTACGACACGCTGGGCTTCTTCGCGCTCAAGCCGCGCTACCTGCACGAGCCCAGCATCGACGAGTTCAAGCGCATGGTCGACCGCATCCACGCGCACGGGCTGGAGCTGATCCTCGACGTGGTCTACAACCACACACCCGAAGGCAACGAGCTCGGCCCCACGATTTCCTTCAAGGGGATCGACAACGCGAGCTACTACCGCCTGATGCCCGGCGGCGACGACGGCCCGGGCGCGCGCTACTACATCAACGACACCGGCACCGGCAACACGCTCAACCTGAGCCATCCGCGCGTGCTGCAGATGGTGACCGACAGCCTGCGCTACTGGGTCACCGAGATGCACGTCGACGGCTTCCGCTTCGACCTCGCCACCATCCTCGCGCGTGAAACCTACGGCTTCGACGAAGGCGGCGGCTTCCTCGACAGCTGCCGCCAGGACCCGGTGCTCTCGAGCGTCAAGCTCATCGCCGAACCCTGGGACTGTGGCCCGGGCGGCTACCAGGTGGGCGGCTTTCCGCCCGGCTGGGCCGAATGGAACGACCACTTCCGCGACACGGTGCGCGCCTTCTGGAAGGGCGACGAGGGCATGGCCCCCGCGCTCGCCGGCTGCATGACCGCCAGCGCCGACCGCTTCAACCGGCGCGGGCGCCGGCCCTGGGCCAGCGTCAACTTCATCACTGCGCACGACGGCTTCACGCTCGCCGACCTGACCAGCTACAACGACAAGCACAACGACGCCAACGGCGAGGACAACCGCGACGGCCACTCCGACAACCGCAGCTGGAACTGCGGCGCCGAGGGGCCGACCGACGACGCCGAGGTGAACACGCTGCGCGCGCGCCAGCGCCGCAACCTGCTGGCCACGCTGCTGCTGTCGCAGGGAACGCCCATGCTTCTGGGCGGCGACGAGTTCGGCCGCACCCAGCAGGGCAACAACAATGCCTACTGTCAGGACAACGAGATTTCCTGGTTCGACTGGGAGGGGATCGACGACGCCGGCCGCTCGCTGATCGCCTTCGTGCAGCGCCTCACGCAATTGCGGCGTGACCTGCCCGTGCTGCGGCGCAACCGCTTCCTCACCGGCGCGTTCGACGAGGAACTGCAGTTGCGCGACGTGACGTGGTTGGCCTGCGACGGCAGCGAGATGGAGCAGCCGCATTGGGACGACCCGCGCACGCGCTGCTTCGGCATGCTCCTCGAGGGGCATGCGCGCCCCACCGCCATCGCCCGCCGCGGCCCGGATCAGAGCGTGCTGCTGGTCTTCAACGGCTGGGAGGACGCGATCGACTTCGTGCTGCCCCCCGCCAGTGACGGCGCGCAGTGGCGCCTGGAAATCGACACCGCGCAGGAGCCGCCCCAGCCGGGCGAGTGCTTCGAGGCCGGCAGTTCCTACACCGTGACCGCACGCTCGATGCTCGTCCTGGTGGCTGCATGAGGGCGCATGTCGGCGTCGGATGGCAAAGTGCAATCGGCCTGCAGCGCCCGTCTGGCGGGCGCTGGCGCCAAACTCGTCACAAACGTGACGATCTGCCGATGAGGGGCATCGTCCGACAGGACCCTCAGGCGAACCCCGCCGCGTGGCCGCGCGGCGGCGGCCTATAACCGGGCTCTGTTGCCTCCCCATCCATGCCGATCACCCACGCCCCCCTTTCGCCCGCCGACCTGCACCTCTTCCGTGAGGGCACGCACACGCGCCTGCACGAACGCCTGGGTGCCCACCTGCAGCCGCGCGGTGGGGTGCACTTCGCCGTCTGGGCGCCGAATGCGCGCCAGGTGCATGTGATCGGTGACTGGAACTACTGGAGCGACGCCGATCCGCTGCAGCGTCGCGACGACGGCAGCGGCATCTGGGAAGGCACCGTGGCCCAGGCCCAGCCTGGGCAGACCTACAAGTACCGCATCGTCGGCCCTGAGGGCCAGACGCTCGAGAAAGCCGATCCGTTCGCGTTCCAGACCGAGCTGCCGCCCGCCACCGCTTCGCGCATCTGGGCGGGCGCACACGCCTGGACCGACGCCGAGTGGATGGTGGGGCGCAGCGCGCGCAACGCGCTCGGCGCCCCGATCGCCATCTACGAGGTGCATCCCGGGTCGTGGCAACGCCAGGACGGCGAATTCCTTGGCTGGCGTGAGCTCGCCACGCGGCTCGCCGCGTACGTCAAAGACATGGGCTTCACGCACGTGGAGCTGATGCCAGTCACCGAGCACCCCTTCTACGGGTCGTGGGGCTATCAGACCACGGGCTATTTCGCGCCGACGGCGCGCTACGGCACGCCCGAGGACTTCATGGCCTTCGTCGACCACCTGCATCGGCAGGAGATCGGCGTCATTCTCGACTGGGTGCCCTCGCACTTCCCGACAGATGCGCACGGCCTGGCGCAGTTCGACGGCACGCACCTGTACGAGCACGCCGATCCGCGCCAGGGCTTTCACCCCGAATGGAACTCGGCCATCTTCAACTACGGCCGGCACGAGGTGCGCAGTTTCCTGCTCTCGTCGGCGATGTACTGGATTGAGCATTTCCACATCGATGGGCTGCGCGTGGACGCGGTGGCCTCGATGCTGTACCTCGACTACGCGCGCGGGCCGGGGCAGTGGATTCCGAACGAACACGGCGGACGCGAGAACCTCGAGGCGGTGCACTTCCTGCGCGAGCTGAACCGCGCGGTGTACCGCGACCATCCCGACACCTTCACCGTGGCCGAAGAATCGACGGCCTGGCCGATGGTTTCGCGTCCGGTCGAGATGGGTGGCCTGGGCTTCGGCATGAAGTGGAACATGGGGTGGATGCACGACACCCTCGCCTATTTCAAGGAAGAGCCGGTGCACCGCCGCTGGCACCACCACCGCATGACCTTCTCGCTGGTCTATGCCTTCAGCGAGAACTTCGTGCTGCCGCTCTCGCACGACGAGGTGGTGCACGGCAAGGGATCGCTGGTCAACAAGATGCCGGGGGACGACTGGCAGCAGTTCGCCAACCTGCGCGCCATGCTGGGCTACATGTGGGCACACCCGGGCAAGAAGCTGCTCTTCATGGGTGGCGAGTTCGGCCAGCGCCGCGAATGGACGCACGACGGCGAGCTCGAATGGTGGGTCACCGGCCTGCCCGGACATGGCGGCACGCAGCGACTGGTGCGCCAGCTCAACGAGGCCCTGCGCGGCGAGCCGGCCCTGCACGAACTCGACTTCTCGGGGGAGGGCTTCGAATGGATCGAGGCCGACGACGCGGACCTCAGCGTCTATGCCTTCGTGCGCAAGGGCCGCGACGGCGCGGCGCCGGTGCTGGTGGTCAGCAACTTCACCCCCGTGCCGCGCGAGAACTACCGCCTGGGCGTGCCGCGCGCCGGCCGCTGGACCGAACTCGTCAACAGCGACGCGCGTGAGTTCGACGGCGCCGGCTGGGGCAACCTGGGTGCCGTCGACACGGCGCCGGTGCCCTCGCACGGCCGGCCACAGTCGTTGGTGCTGTCGCTGCCGCCGCTGTCCACGCTGTACCTGAAAGGCCCGGCCTGAGGTGCTTGGCGCCATCCCGGGCATCGTTCATGCTCGGGGGGCGCATTGCCGCGAGCCGTACCGAACCGAGACCGACGACATGCAACTGACCCAGCCTTCCGTGATTCCCATCGGCGTGCCCGACGGCCGACAGCGCGCCGTCATCGATGCCGTGCTTCCCAGCATCGACAACGGTCGCTTCGCCGCCAAATGCGTGGCCGGCGAGCCCTTTCATGTCGAGGCACATTGCTTTGCCGAGGGCCACGACGTGCTGCGGGTCATGCTGCAATGGCAGCGCGAGGGCGAGGCACGCACGGCCGAAGTGCCGATGAAGCTCAAGTGGAACGACGAGTGGCACGCGGAATTCACGCCGCCCGTGCCGGGCCGCTACCGCTACACCGTCACGGCGTGGGTCGACGCTTTCGAGTCCTGGCACCACGAGCTGGAGCGTCGCGTCGACCCCGAGGACATCCGCATCGCCGCGCGCGTGGGCGCGGCCGAGATCCTGGCTGCCGCCGGCCGCGCGGCACCGACGCATGCGCAGGACGCGAAGCTGCTGCGCGAGTGGGCCGCCGCACTCGAGGCCGGCGCCGCCGACCGCGCACTCGATGCGGTCGAGCTCAAGGCGCGTGCGCTCGACCCGGCGCTCGTCGAGGTGGCGCAGCGCCACCCCGACCGTCAGCACGCGACCACCCTGGCGCCCGGCTTCCCGCTCGTGGCCGACCGGCTGCGCGCGCGCTTCTCGACCTGGTACGAGTTGTTCCCGCGTTCCGCCTCGCCCGAGCCGGGGCGGCACGGCACGCTGCGCGACGTCGAGGCGCAGTTGCCGCGCATCGCGAAGATGGGCTTCGACGTGCTGTACTTCCCGCCCATCCACCCCATCGGACGGCTGCAGCGCAAGGGCCGCAACAACGCGCTCGTGACCGAGCCCGGCGACGTCGGCAGCCCCTGGGCCATCGGTGCCGAAGAAGGCGGCCACAAGGACATCCTGCCCGCCCTGGGCACGCACGAGGACTTCCGCCGCCTGGTGAAGGCTGCGCGTGCGCAGGGCATGGAGCTGGCATTGGACATCGCCTACCAGTGCGCGCCCGACCATCCCTACGTCAAGCAGCATCCGGCGTGGTTCAAGTGGCGGCCCGACGGCACGGTGCAGTACGCCGAGAACCCGCCCAAGAAGTACCAGGACATCTACCCCTTCAACTTCGAGAGCGAGGACTGGCCCGCGATGTGGGTCGAACTCAAGAGCGTGCTCGACCACTGGATCGAACAGGGCGTGGCCGTGTTTCGCGTCGACAACCCCCACACCAAGGCCTTCCCCTTCTGGGAATGGGCGATTACCGAGGTCAAGCGCCAGCATCCGGAGGTGATCTTCCTGGCCGAGGCGTTCACCCGGCCCAAGGTGATGCATCGGCTGGCCAAGCTCGGGTTCACGCAGTCGTACACCTACTTCACCTGGCGCAACGACAAGGAAGAACTCACCGCGTACTTCACCGAACTCAGTACCGCGCCGGGGCTGGACTACTTCCGGCCCAACGTGTGGCCCAACACGCCGGACATCCTGCACGAGTCGCTCCAGAGCGGATCGGATGCGCAGTTCCGGCTGCGGCTGGTGCTGGCGGCTACGCTGAGCGCCAGCTACGGCATCTACGGGCCGGCCTACGAGCTCAAGGAACACCTGCCGCGCAATCCGGGCAGCGAGGAATACCTCGACTCCGAGAAGTACCAGATCCGTGAGTGGGACCTTCAGCGCCCCGACAGCCTGGAAGGCTTCATCGCCCACGTCAACGGCATCCGCCATGCGCACCCGGCGCTGCAGCGCAACGACGGGTTGACTTTCCTGTCCATCGACAACGACCAGCTGCTGGCGTACATGAAGACCAGCCCGGACGGGCAGGACATCGTCGTCACCGTCGTCAACCTCGACCCCTGGAACACGCAGACCGGCTGGCTGGCGCTCGACCCCGCGCTCATCGGCGTGGAGGACGACCAGTGGTTCCTGATGGACGATCGCCTGGGCGGCCAGCGCTTCCGCTGGCGCGGCCACCACCACTACATCCAGCTCAACCCCTGGCAGGCGCCGGCCCACGTGATGCAGGTGCGCCGCCGCGTGCGCAGCGAGCGCGATTTCGACTACTTCCAGTGAACGACAAGAACGAAGGATTGGAGGCCGCATGAACGCTCCCGTGCCGCGCCTGGCGCTCGAAACCGCCGAGGTCGACACCTCGCAGGACCCGAACTGGTACCGCGACGCGGTCATCTACCAGCTCAACGTCAAGGCCTTCTACGACACCAACGGCGATGGCATCGGCGACTTCAAGGGCGTCACGGCCAAGCTCGACTACGTCAAGGAGCTGGGCGTCAACACCATCTGGCTGATGCCCTTCTACCCCTCGCCGCTTCGCGACGACGGCTACGACATCGCCGAGTACAAGGACGTCAACCCGCAGTACGGCACGCTCGACGACTTCCGCGAGATGCTCGACGAGGCCCACAAGCGCGGCCTGCGCGTGATCACCGAGCTGGTCATCAACCACACCTCGAACGACCATCCCTGGTTCCAGGCCGCGCGCAAGGCGCCGCCAGGCTCGCCGGAGCGCGACTTCTACGTCTGGAGCGACACCGACCAGATCTACCAGGGCACCCGGATCATCTTCACCGACACCGAGACCTCCAACTGGACCTGGGACCCGGTGGCCAAGCAGTACTTCTGGCATCGCTTCTTCAGCCACCAGCCCGACCTGAACTTCGACAACCCGGCGGTGCTGGAAGCGGTGTTCGACGTCATGCGCTTCTGGCTCGACATGGGCGTGGACGGATTTCGGCTCGATGCGATCCCCTACCTCATCGAGCGCGACGGCACCAGCAACGAGAACCTGCCCGAGACGCATGCGGTCATCAAGAAGATCCGCGCCGCGATCGACGCCGAATACGAGGGCCGCTTCCTGCTGGCCGAGGCCAACATGTGGCCCGAAGACGTGCGCGAGTACTTCGGCGACGGCGACGAGTGCCACATGGCCTACCACTTCCCGCTCATGCCGCGGATGTACATGGCCATCGCCCAGGAAGACCGCGACCCGATCGTCGAAATCATGCAGCAGACGCCCGACATCCCCGAGGGCTGCCAGTGGGCGATCTTCCTGCGCAACCACGACGAGCTCACGCTCGAGATGGTCACCAGCCGCGAGCGCGACTACATGTACACGACCTATGCGTCGGACCTGCGCGCGCGCATCAACCTGGGCATCCGCCGGCGCCTGGCGCCACTGATGGACAACGACAAGGACAAGATCAAGCTCATGAACGGCATGCTGCTGTCCATGCCCGGCTCGCCGATCATCTACTACGGCGACGAGCTCGGCATGGGCGACAACGTGTTCGTGGGCGACCGCAACGGTGTGCGCACACCGATGCAGTGGGCGCCCGATCGCAACGCCGGCTTCTCGCGCGCCGACCCGCAGCGCCTGTACCTGCAGCCCATCATGGACGCGATGTACGGCTACGAGGCCGTCAACGTCGAGGCGCAGATGCGCGACAACAGCTCGCTGCTGCACTGGACGCGCCGCATGCTGGCCGTGCGCAAGACCAGCAGCGCCTTCGGCCGCGGCAGGAAGACCTTCCTCAAGCCCGGCAACCGCAAGGTGCTGGCCTACCTCAGCGAATACGGCGACGACGTCATCCTCACCGTGTTCAACCTCTCGCGTGCCGCGCAGCCGGTGGAGCTGGAGCTGGGCGCCTTCAAAGGCCGCGTGCCGGTCGAGATGCTCGGCCGCACCACCTTCCCGCCCATCGGCGAGCTGCCCTACCTGCTCACGATGCCCTCGTACGGCTTCTTCTGGTTCCGGCTGGCCACGGACGTGCCGCAGCCTACCTGGCACCAGGAAGGGCGGCCCCTGCGCGACCTGTCGACGCTGGTGCTCTTCGACGGCTGGGACAGCCTCTTTCGCGAGAAGGTCATGCCCTGGCGCATGGCCATGGCCGAGCGCCTGCGCGAGCAGTTCGAGGTGCAGGTGCTGCCTCATCACCTGCAGGGCCAGCGCTGGTACGCCTCCAAGGCCGACGCGATCGAGCGGGCGGCGCTGGTGGAGCACGCCGTGTGGCCGCACCGCGAGCGCCAATGGGTGCTGCCGCTGCTCGATGTGCGCGGCCCCGGCGGCAGTGCCCGCTATTTCATGCCGCTGGCGATCGCCTGGGAAGACCTGGACGACGAGCGCATCGGCCCCTTCGCCGCCGCGGTGGTGGCCAAGGTGCGGCAGCAGGCGCAGGTGGGCGTGATGGGCGATGCACTCTTCGACCCTGCCTTCTGCCAGGCCGTTGCAGTGGCGATGGTGCAGGGGCTGGTGCTGCCGGCCGGGCAGGGTGAGGTGCGCTTCACCGCCTCGGAAGAGCTGCGCCGCGTGGCGCCCGAGGACATCGAGGCCCTGGAGGTCAGCCGACCGACCGTGGCCAGCAGCAACACCGCAGTGACGCTGGGCGACCAGCTATTCCTCAAGTGCTACCGCCAAGTGCGCGACGGGGTCAACCCCGAACTGGAGATCGGCCGTTACCTCACCGACGTTGCGCGCTTCGCCAATGCGGTGCCGGTGGCCGGCGCGATCGAATACCACGGTGCCGACGGGCAGGTCCTCACGCTGGGTCTGCTGCAGGCCTACGTGCCGAACCAGGGCGACGCCTGGGAGTACACGCTGGCCTACCTCGAACGCGTGCTGGCCGAGCGCCAGGTGGCGCCCGAGGACGCGCCGCCGCCGGACCACGGCGCCTTCATGACGCTGATGCGCCTGCTGGGCCAGCGCACGGCCGAGATGCACCTGGCCTTCGCGCAGGCACCGGCAGACGATGCGGCCTTCGCGCCCGAGCCGTTGTCCGCCGAGGACCGCGGCGCCCTTCGGGCCGACACCGAAAGCACCGTGCGCAGCACGCTGGCGTTGCTGCGCGAGCGCGCCGGCGGCCTGGCAGAAGGCGCGCAGGCCGATGCGGCACAGCTGCTGGAGCGCGAGGCCGCCCTTGCGTCGCGCATCGCCGCACTCGACGGCGAGGCACCGCCGAACCAGCGCAAGACGCGCTTCCATGGCGACTACCACCTGGGCCAGGTGCTGGTGGCGCGCAACGACTTCGTCATCATCGACTTCGAGGGCGAACCGGCGCGGCCCTTCGAGGAGCGGCGTGCCAAGGGATCGCCCCTGCGCGACGTGGCGGGCATGCTGCGCTCGTTCAACTACGCGCGCTGGTCGGCGCTGCGGCGCGTGGCACAGAACGCGGAGGACTTGTCCAAACTCGGGACCGCCGCCTCGCAATGGGAAGACCAGGTGCGCGCCGCCTTTCTCGGCGGCTATCTGGAGACGCTGGCACGTGCCGATGGCGGGCCCATCGACGAAGCGCTGCTCGGTCTTTTCGAGATCGACAAGGCGCTGTATGAACTGCGCTATGAACTGAACAACCGCATCGACTGGGTGCAGGTGCCGCTGCAGGGCCTGCTGGCGCTGGCCGGGCCGGCACCATCCGCAACACGCGAAGGAGGACGGGCATGAACGATTTCGGCTTTCACCTGGAACCGGTGCGCGCGATGCTGTTCCAGATCGGCGCCTTCATTCCGCGTCTTCTGTTCGCGGCGCTCATCGTGGTCGCGGGCTGGCTCATCGCCAAGGTGGTGCGCTTCGCCGTGACGCGTGCGCTGCGCGCCATCAATTTCCCGGTGCTCACCGAGCGTGCGGGCCTGGACGGCTTCCTGCGCCAGGGCGGGATGAAGATCGATACCACCGGCGTGGTGGGGGTGCTGGCCTACTGGGTCGTCATCCTCGCCGCGCTGATCGTCGCCTTCAACGGGCTGGGCCTGACCTACGTGACCGACCTGCTTGGGCGGGTCGTCTGGTTCGTGCCCAACATCTTCGTCGCGCTGCTGGTGCTGGCCTTCGGTTCGTACTTCGCGCGCTTCGTGGGCGATGCGGTGCTCACCTACTGCCGCAACGTGGGGGTGCGCGACGCCTTCTTCTTCTCGAAGGTCGCCCAGTACGCGGTGCTGGTCTTCGTGATCCTGATCGCGCTGGACCAGGTCAAGGTCGGTGGCGACATCGTGCGCGAGAGCTTCATCGTGATCCTCGCGGGCTTCGTGTTCGCCATTGCGCTGGCCTTCGGCCTCGCGGGCAAGGACTGGGCAGCGCGCCGCATCGACGAGTGGCTGCCACGCGATGGCGTCGCGGGCGACGGCGCGCCGCCGCTCGCCCCGTCGCCGGCAGAGCGCGCCGCGCGGGCGGGCGACAGCCTGGCCGAAGAGACGACTGCTGCGTCGGCGGATGCCACCGCGCCCGTGGACGAGGTGCTGCACCCCCCCGCACCGAGACGCTCGGGTGGCGAGCCGCTGATCCCGCGACGGCCCGGCGATCCGCCGCCGCCCATCTGATCCTGTCCGCTTTTTTCGAAGGTTCCCGATGAAGACCCATGGCGCAGCCATGCGATTCGGTCCGACGGTGCTCGACGGTGGCGGCGTGCGCTTCGCGCTGTGGGCGCCGGGCGTCGACGTGCTCGACGGCGTTCGCCTCGAGCGCCGCCTGCCTGGCGGCACCGACCAGGCCCGATGGGACGCGCAGCCGATGGAACCGCGCAGCGGCGGCTGGTACGAGCTCGAGGTGCCCGAAGCCCTGCCGGGCGAGCTGTACCGCTTTGCCCTGCCCGATGGCCTGCGCGTGCCCGACCCGGCCTCGCGCGCCAACCCCGAAGACGTGCACGGCCCGAGCGAGGTCGTCGATCCGTCGGCCTACGCGTGGAAGGACACGGCCTGGCGAGGCCGGCCCTGGTCCGAGGCCGTGATCTACGAATTGCACGTGGGCACCTTCACGCCCGAGGGCAGCTTCGATGCCGCGCGCCGGCGCCTGCCGGAGCTGGCGGCCCTGGGCATCACCGCGGTCGAACTCATGCCCGTGGCCGACTTCCCCGGCCGGCGCAACTGGGGCTACGACGGCGTGCTGCTGTTCGCGCCCGACAGCGCCTACGGCCGGCCGGACGACCTGCGTGCCTTCGTCGACGAGGCCCACGCGCTGGGCCTCATGGTGCTGCTGGACGTGGTCTACAACCACTTCGGCCCCGAAGGCAACTACCTGCACGCGTACTGCCCCGCCTTCTTCAACCCGGCCCACTCCACGCCCTGGGGCGCAGCCATCAACTTCGATGGCGAAGGGCGCGAGGCGGTGCGCGCCTTCTTCATCCAGAACGCGCTGTACTGGATCGAGGAGTTCCATTTCGATGGCCTGCGGCTTGACGCGGTGCACGCCATCCGCGACGACTCCGGCGAGCACATCGTCGCGGCGATCTGCCGGGCGCTTCGCGAAGGCCCGGGCCGCGACCGCGCGGTGCACATCGTGCTGGAGAATGACCTCAACCAGGCCCGCTTCCTCGGGCGCGATCCGCAGGGCATCGCCGAAGTCGCGACCGCACAGTGGAACGACGACCTGCACCATGCGGCGCACGTGCTGCTCACCGGCGAGACCGACGGCTACTACATCGACTTTGCGGAGCAGCCCGCCGAGCAGTTCGGTCGCGCGCTGGCCCAGGGCTTTCTCTACACCGGCCAGGCCTCGGCCTTTCGCAGCGGCGAGCATCGCGGCGAAGACCCGTCGGGCCTGCCGCACGGCGCCTTCGTCTCCTTCCTGCAGACCCACGACCAGGTCGGCAACCGGGCCTTCGGCGACCGCATCGACGCGCTGGCCGACCCGGCACGCGTGCAGGGCGCGCGCACCGCGGTGCTGCTGTCGCCGCATGCGCCCATGCTTTTCATGGGCGAGGAGTTCGCGGCCAGTTCGCCCTTCCTGTACTTCTGCGATTTCGGGCCTGAGCTGGCAGAGGCTGTGTCGCGCGGCCGGCGCGAGGAGTTCGGCCGCTTCGCGGCCTTCGAGAACGAGGCCGCGCTGGCGCAGATTCCCGATCCGAACGCGCCATCCACCTTCGAGGCCTCGCGCCTGAATGCCGACGAAGCGCAAAGCGGCATGCACGCCCTGGCCCTGGAAGACACCCGCGCCGTGCTCGCCGTGCGTGCAAAAGAGATCGCGCCGCGTCTGCCCTCGCGGCCGGGCAGCGGCCTCTGGCAGACCGACGGGCGGGTGCTGTATTTGCAATGGCTGCTCGACGGGGGGGCGACGCCCGTGCACCTGCAGATGGTGCTCAACCTCGGCACCGGGCCCGCGCATGCGGCGGCGCCCACGGGCCGCGTCATCTACGAGCGCGCCTGCAAGCTGCACGCCGGGGGCCTGCACTTGGCGCCGGGCGGACTGCGCGTGGCCCTCGAGGATGCCCCGCATGCTTGAGGCCCTGCACCAGGCCTGCCTGCGGGCCGGCATCGCCACGTACTACCACGACGTCTGGGGCCGGCGTGTCGAAGTCGCGCCGGTACAGCTTGCGGCACTGTTGGCCGAGTTCGGCTTCGGCAGCCATGCGCCGGACGACGCGCTTGCATGGGAGGCGCAGCTCTCTGCGCGCGAGGCCGCGCAATGGCGTCGCGCACTGCCCCCCGTGCATCTGGTGCAGGCCGGCGAGCCCCTGCGCGTTCCGCTGCGGCTGGCCGCGGACGTTCCGCGCGCCGACTGGTCGCTCACCGACGAGCAGGGCGAGGTTCGTCGCGGCAGCATTGCCCTCGACAGCCTGGCCGAGCGCGAGCGCCGCGAAGTGGACGGGCAATGGATTGCAGAGCGCATCGCGACGATCGCCGAGGCCCTGCCCATGGGCTACCACCGGCTGCGCATCGAGGGTCGGCCGGAAGAG
>JAFEEH010000035.1 GCA_018241185.1 Pseudomonadota bacterium
AAGCCCCGGTCGTGCGGCACGGTGCGGTAGTTGGTGAACTGGCCCAGCACGATGGCTTTCTGCCGACCCAGCACGCCGGCATGGCGCAGTTGGTCGAGCATGCGCTCGATGCGGTACGGATGCTCGCCCACGTCCTCGAGGAAGAGCACACCCTTGTCGACCGACGGGAAGTACGGCGTGCCCAGCAGGCTGGTGAGCACGCACAGGTTGCCGCCCCACAAGGTGGCGCCGTGCAGGGGCCGGAGCGATACGGCCTGCGCATCGCGCGCCGGCAGCCGCCATCCGGTGCCTTCGCCCTGACCGTTGAGCAGGTCGTCGAAGCAGGCCTCCATGATCTCGTCGGGCGTGCCTTCGGTGCCGAAGTCCTCGCCCACGGCCGGTCCCGACCAGCTCACCGCGCCGGTCTTGGCCAGCAGCGCGAGCTGGAACGCGGTGAAGTCGCTCAGGCCGACGAAGGCCGTGCCGCGGTCGATGGCCTTGGCCACGGCCTTGTAGGGCAGCTTGTCGAGGATGCGGGTGAGCCCATAGCCGCCGCGCGAGATGAGTGCGACGTCGGCACCGCTCGCCGCCGCGCGGGAGATGGCGGCCAGCCGCGTCGCATCGTCGCCCGCGAAACGCTGCGAACTTGCCAGCGCCGCCTCGTCGACTTCAACCGTCAGGCCCAGGGCCTTGAGCCGGGCGACGCCGCGGCGAAAGGCCGCCTTGTCGCGCACCGCGCTCGAGGGAGAGTAGATATAGATACTTCGGGTCACGCGCCGGAGTATCCCATCGGGTCCGAACCCGCCCGGACGAGCCGCGCCGCCAGGCGGGCGGCCGTTGCGGGGTCGAGGTCGTCCTTCGACACTCCTCGCGCGCCCAGCGCACGCGGGGCCGCCTCGTGGCCGCGGTCGGGAAAGGGCGCCTGCCATGCGCGCTGCGTGTCGGCATCGGCGTGGCCGATGTCGATGGCCCACGCCGCCGTCACTCGCGGAGAACCGTTCTGCCGCAGGACCTGCACCAGCGGACCGCCGTCGGGATGGTGGACGATCGCCAACTGGCGCACGCCCAGTTGCTGCAGCCACTCGAGCAACACCTGAGCATGCCAGGCCGGCGCGTGAATCGATCCGCGCTTGGGCTTGTCGCTGCGGCCGAAGCCGATCAGGTCGGGCGCCAGCACGCGCCAGCCCGGCAGCAAGGGCCACAGATGCCTGTAGAGGAAACCCCACTCGCCCCAGCCATGGAGCGCCAGCAGCACGGGGGCCTCGGACGGGCCGGGTCGCGTGTCGATGTAGGCCATGCGCCAGCCGGCGAGGCTGGGCAGATCGGCGACCGTGGCCACCGGCGGCAACGCCTCGCGCCACGGATCGAAGCACGCCTCTGGCGTGCGCAAGGCGTCGTCGCGCAGCGGCTGTGCCGTCTCGCGGGCGGCTTGGCGGCGCCCGCGGAAGAAGTCCTGCAGCAGTGCCCCGCAGGCCTCGGCGGCCACGCCGGAGGTCACGCGCGTATGGTGGTTCAGCAGCGGCTGGGCGAACAGGTCGACCACCGACCCGGCCGCCCCGGTGCGCGGGTCCGCGGCGCCGTACACCACCCGCGCCAGCCGGGCATGCAGCATCGCGCCGCTGCACATCGCGCAGGGTTCGAGGGTGACGTAGAGCGTGCAGCCGTCCAGGCGATAGTTGCCCAGGGCCGCCGCCGCGGCGCGCAGCGCATTCACTTCAGCGTGCGCGGTGGGGTCGTGGGTGGCGACCGGGCTGTTGCGGCCGGTGGCGAGCAGCACCCCGTCCTTGACCACCACCGCGCCCACCGGCACTTCCCCGGCCGCCGCGGCCTCGCGCGCCTGGGCGAGCGCCACAGCCATCCAGCGCGCATCGTCCGCCTCGGACGGCGCAGGCGCTATGTTTTCCATAGCTGCATGCGAAGCAACCACGGGCGCTGCAGGCCGATTGGGCTGGTGATCCGTCAATTGTCGTCCGGCATGGGGCGCGGCTGGCTCATGGTGGCATCGAGCTGCTGCTTGATCTGTTGCTGGATCTGCTGGCTCTGTGCGCGCACGTTCGGTGCCGAGCCGTCGCCAGCGACCGGGGCGGCGGCTGGCGCGGGCGCCACGGTGGCAAGTTGCTTCTTCATCGTGAGGCCGACGATGACCAGGGCCAGGACCAGGCCGATGAGACCGAGGGTTCGCATGCGATCAGCCCTCGGAACGGCGGCAGGCGCGTGAGGGCGAAGTGAGCGGCAATGGCATCTGCATGGCTGAGCGGGGGCGGCGAGGGAGCGGGCCGCCATTGTCCTCCAGTGGGTGCCCAATGTTTGCTCTGAAATCGATAGCTGGTCGCGCCCGCCCCACGGGCGCTGCGGGCACTTTTCGTTCATGAATGAGAATGCGGCTCGCATGCCCGGCCTCCAGGATTCCCTCTTCGACGACGCCCCGACGCTCTCGCCCCACGCGGACGCCGGGGCGTCGCCGGCCGAGGCGCGGAAACGCTCCACGTCGGCGGCCGAGCGCGTGCAACCCGTCGCCGTGCCCGAGCCCTTGCACGCCCTCGCCGCCGCCCTGCCCCGTGCGTTGCACCTGGGCACCTCGTCCTGGCACTTTCCGGGCTGGGCCGGGCTCGTGTGGGAACGCGAGTACGCGCAGCCTGTGCTGTCGCGGCACGGCCTGGCTGCCTATGCGCGCCACCCCCTGCTACGCGGCGTGAGCCTGGACCGCAGCTTCTACCGCCCGCTCAGCGCCAGCCAGTTCGCGGCCTATGCCGCCCAGGTGCCTGACGACTTCCGTTTCGTGGTCAAGGCGCCGAGCCTGGTCGCCGACGCACTGGTGCGCGGCGAGGACGGCCGCGGCATGCAGCCGAATCCCGCGTTCCTCGACGCGACCCTGGCCGTGGAGCAGTTCGTCGCCCCAGCCATCGAAGGGCTGGGTGCGCGCATCGGCGCGCTGGTGTTCCAGTTGAGCCCCCTGCCCGCCGCCTTCCTCGTCCGCATGCCGGAACTGCTGGATCGCCTGTCGGTCATGCTGCGCGCCCTGCCCCGTCTGCGGCCCGCGGCGCCCGACGCCGTGGTGGCGGTGGAAGTGCGCAATCCCGAATGGCTGACGCCCGAATTCGTCGCCGTGCTGCGCGACGCCGGGGCGACCTACTGCCTGGGCCTGCATCCCAAGCTGCCGCCCATCGACGGGCAAATCCCGCTGCTGAGGGCGCTGTGGCCCGGGCCGCTGGTGTGCCGCTGGAACCTGAACCGCAAGCACGGCGCCTTCGGCTACGAGGACGCCAAGGGCCTGTACGAACCTTTCGACCGCCTGGTCGATCCGGACCTGGAGATGCGCGAGGCGCTGGCCCGCGTGATCGCCGGTACGGTCGGCGCGGGCCAGCCGGCGTACGTGACGATCAACAACAAGGCCGAAGGGTCGGCACCGCTGAGCGTCGCCGCGCTCGCCGAGGCCGTGCGCGCGCGACTGCCCTGAGCCGCGCCCACGGCCCTCAGTCGCGGGACTCGAGCGCCTTGTTCAGGCGCAGCGCGCCCAGCGTGCAGACCGCGCCCGACAGCAGGTACAGGCTCAGGTAGCCCAGGCCGAAGTGGGCCGACAGGCCCAGCGCCACCAGCGGCGCGAACGCAGCGCCGATGAGCCAGGCGAAGTCCGCCGTGAGCGCCGCGCCGGTGTAGCGATAACGCGAGCCGAAGTTCGAGGTCACCGCGCCGGCCGCCTGGCCGTAGGACAGGCCCAGCACGACCGAGCCCAGCAGGATGAACACGTCCTGCCCCAGCGTGCCGCCATTGAGCAGCGTCGGTGCGAAGCCGCTGAACACGGCGATCAGTGCCGCCAGCGAGCCCAGCGTGTAGCGGCGCCCGTACTTGTCGGCGATCCAGCCCGAGGCGACGATACCGCCCGCCACCAGGAAGCCGCCGATGATCTGGATGCCCAGGAAGGCGGTGATCGACTGTTCCGAATACAGACGGATCCAAGACAGCGGGAACACCGTGATCAGATGGAACAGCGCATAGCTCGCCAGCGCGGCGAAGGCGCCGATCAGCAGGCTGGGGCCGCGCGAGCGCACGAGTTCACCCACGCCCACGGGCACCAGTTCGCGCTCGGTCAGCAGTTCCTGGTATTCGGGCGTGACCACCAGGCGCAGGCGCGCGAACAGCGCCACCACGTTGATCGCAAAGGCGCAAAAGAAGGGATAGCGCCAGCCCCAGGAGAGGAAGTCTTCCAGCGAGAGGCTGCCGTACAGAAAGGTGAACAGCGCGCTGGCCAGGATGAAGCCCACCGGGGCACCGAGCTGGCCCAGCATGGCGTACCAGCCGCGGCGGCCCTCGGGGGCGCTCAGCGCCAGCAGCGACGGCAGCCCGTCCCACGAGCCGCCGAGCGCCAGCCCCTGGCCGATGCGGAAGATCGACAGCAGCACGATGGCCATGACGCCGATCGACTCGTAACTGGGCAGGAAGGCGATGCCGACAGTCGAGGTGCCGAGCATGAAAAGCGCAATCGTCAGCTTGGTGGCCATGCCCCATCGGCGCTGCACGGCCATGGAAATCACGGTGCCAAACGGGCGCGCAATGAAAGCCAGCGCGAAGATCGCGAAGGCGTAGAGCGTGCCGTCCAACCGCTGTTCGAAGGGAAAAAACAGCGCCGGGAACACCAGCACCGAAGCTATGCCGTAGACGAAGAAGTCGAAGTATTCGGACGCACGCCCGATGACGACGCCGACGGCGATTTCCCCAGGGGCGACGTGGTGGTCCCCGTGCTGGTTCGAGGGCTTCGCCGGAGAATCGGTGATGGCGTGGCTGATGCTGGACATCTTGCGTGAGTCAGGTCTAGATTGCGGGCATTCGAACACCCGAGAGTCGCACCTTCGGGCCCCGGACGCCATAGGACAAAACGTCCAATCGCCGGAAATCGGCATTCGGCATACATTTTGCGCCTCCCGGCAACCCGCGCTTTCCCTTGGCGGGGCCACACCCTGATCGCTCCGCATGCCTTTTCCGAAGAGCCTCCGCGCCGCGCCCTTCCTCGCGCTCACCACCTTGCTGGCGGGCTGCAACGCCGTGGTGCTGAATCCCGCCGGCGACGTCGCGGCCCAGCAGGGCCGCCTCGTGGTCGCCTCCACCGTGCTGATGCTGCTGATCATCATCCCGGTGATCGTGCTCATCCTGCTGTTTGCCTGGCGCTACCGTGCGTCCAACAAGGACGCCGACTACCAGCCCGACTGGGACCATTCCACCCAGCTCGAGCTCGTGATCTGGGCGGCGCCGCTGGTCATCATCATCGCGCTGGGCGCCCTCACCTGGATCGGCACCCACCTGCTCGATCCGTATCGGCCGCTGGACCGCATCGCGGCCGGCAAGCCCGTGCCCGAAGGCGTCAAGCCGCTCGAAGTCGAGGTCGTCTCGCTCGACTGGAAATGGCTGTTCTTCTACCCCGAGCAGGGCATCGCGACCGTCAACGAGCTTGCGGCGCCGGTCGACCGGCCGATCCGCTTCAAGCTGACGTCGAGCACGACCATGAACGCGTTCTACGTGCCCGACCTGGCCGGCATGATCTACACCATGCCCGGCATGCAGACCGAGCTGAACGCGGTCATCAACAAGCCGGGCGTGTACCGCGGCATGTCGTCGCACTACAGCGGCTCGGGCTTCTCGGGCATGACCTTCAAGTTCCACGGCCTGAGCCAGGACGACTTCGCCAAGTGGGTGGCCCAGAACAAGTCCGAAGGCAAGGCCCTTACGCGCGCCAGCTACCTGGAGTTGGCCAAGCCCAGCGAGCGCAACCCGGTGGCGCGCTTCGCATCGGTCGAACCCGGCCTGTACGAGCGCGTGCTGAACATGTGCGTCGAGGAAGGCAAGCCCTGCATGCACGCCACGATGGCCCAGGATGCCGCGCGCCAGGGCAACCGCGGCGCCATGGCCGGACGCACGCCCGAGCAGGTGCGCGAGGCCCAGCCCGACAAGGCCCACGGCGGACATTCGATGCCCGCCAGCGCCGCCGCCAAGTAGACCTTCTTTGTCGTCGGAAGAGACCGGTGCCCCTGGCGCCCGCATCGCCGAAAGAGTGAACCGTCATGTCTGAACAATCGTCTGGGCCCGTCGCGCCCGCCCACTGGCTCCTGGGGCGCATCACCTGGGATTCGGTTCCCATGGCGCACGAGCCGATCGTGCTGTACACCTTCATCGCCGTGGTGCTGGGCGGCCTGGCCGTGCTCGCGGCAATCACCAAGTTTCGCCTCTGGGGCCCGCTGTGGCGCGACTGGTTCTGCAGCATCGATCACAAGAAGATCGGGGTCATGTACATGGTGCTGGGCATCGTGATGCTGCTGCGCGGCTTCTCCGACGCCATCATGATGCGGCTGCAGCAGGCCATGGCCTTCGGCGACAACATGGGCTACCTGCCGCCGCACCACTACGACCAGATCTTCACCGCCCACGGCGTGATCATGATCTTCTTCGTCGCCATGCCGCTGGTGACGGGCCTGATGAACTACCTCGTGCCGCTGCAGATCGGCGCGCGCGACGTGGCCTTCCCCTTCCTGAACAACTTCAGCTTCTGGATGACCACGGCCGGCGCCGTGCTGGTGATGATGTCGCTCTTCCTGGGCGAGTTCTCGACTGCGGGCTGGCTGGCGCTGTCGATGCTGGGCAACCAGAACCCGGGGGTCGGGCTGGATTACTACATCTGGGCGCTTCAGATCGCGGGGGTGGGCACCACGCTCTCGGGCATCAACCTGCTGGTGACCATCGTGAAGATGCGCGCACCGGGCATGGACCTGATGAAGATGCCCATCTTCACCTGGACGGCGCTGTGCACCAACGCGCTCATCGTGGCCTCGTTCCCGATCCTGACGGCCGCGCTGGTCTTCATGACGCTGGACCGCTACCTGGGCACCAACTTCTTCACGAACCATCTGGGCGGCAACCCGATGCTGTACGTGAACCTGATCTGGATCTGGGGCCACCCCGAGGTCTACATCCTGATCCTGCCGGCCTTCGGCGTGTTCTCCGAGGTCGTGGCCACCTTCAGCGGCAAGCGCCTTTTCGGCTACACCTCGATGGTGTACGCGACGGTGTGTATCACCATCCTGTCGTACCTGGTGTGGCTGCACCACTTCTTCACCATGGGCTCGGGCGCCAGCGTGAACAGCTTCTTCGGCATCACGACCATGATCATCTCGATCCCGACCGGGGCGAAGATCTTCAACTGGCTGTTCACCATGTACCGCGGGCGCATCCGTTTCACCGTGCCCATGCTGTGGACCGTGGGTTTCATGGTCACCTTCGCGATCGGCGGCATGACCGGCGTGCTGCTGGCGGTGCCGCCCGCCGACTTCGTGCTGCACAACAGCCTGTTCCTGATCGCGCACTTCCACAACGTGATCATCGGCGGCGTGGTGTTCGCCATGTTCGCGGGCATCAACTACTGGTTCCCCAAGGCCTTCGGCTACAAGCTCGACGAGTTCTGGGGCAAGTGCTCGTTCTGGTTCTGGCTGGTGGGCTTCTGGGTCGCGTTCACGCCGCTGTACGTGCTGGGTCTGATGGGCGTCACGCGCCGGGCCAACCATTTCGAGGATCCTTCGCTGCAGATCTGGTTTGTCATCGCCGCCTGCGGCGCCGGCCTGGTGGCGCTGGGCATCGGCAGCTTCCTGATCCAGCTCTACGTGAGCTTCCGCCGGCGTGACCAGTTGCGCGACACGACAGGCGACCCGTGGAACGGCCGCACGCTGGAATGGGCGACCTCCTCCCCGCCGCCGCAATACAACTTTGCCTTCACGCCGGTGGTGCACGACCTCGACGCCTGGTGGGACATGAAGCGCAACGGCTACCAGCGTCCGCTGGAGGGGTTCAAGCCGATCCACATGCCCAAGAACACCGCCTCGGGCGTGGTCATCTCGGTGCTGTCGATGGTCTGCGGCTTCGCGCTGATCTGGCACATGTGGCCGCTGGCGGCCGCCTCGTTCGTCGCCACCATCCTGTCCGCGATCGTCCACACCTTCAACTACAAGCGCGACTTCTACATCCCGGCGTCCGAGGTGGTCGCCACCGAGAACGCGCGCACCCAGCTCCTGGCAAGCCATGTCTGACCTCGCATCCACCGCCGACGGCGCCGCGCGCGCCTATCACCTCGCGGACGAGCCGCATCCGGAGAACGGCACCGCGCTGGGCTTCTGGCTCTACCTGATGAGCGACTGCCTGATCTTCGCGGCGCTCTTCGCGACCTATGGCGTGCTCGGCCGCAACTACGCGGGCGGCCCCGGCGGCGCCGAGCTGTTCGACCTGAAGCTGGTGGCCATCAACACGGCCTTCCTGCTGCTGTCGTCCATCACCTTCGGCTTCGCCATGCTGCAGAAGCAGCAGAACAAGGTCGGCGGCACGCTGGGCTGGCTGGTGGTCACGGGCCTGTTCGGGCTGTGCTTCCTGGGGCTGGAGCTGTACGAGTTCCACCACCTCATCAAGGAAGGCGCCACGCCGCAGAGCAGCGCCTTCCTGTCGGCCTTCTTCGCCCTGGTCGGCACGCACGGGCTGCACGTGACCTTCGGCACCATCTGGCTGGTGGTGCTGATGATCCAGATCGCCAAGCATGGCCTGATCCACGAGAACAAGCGGCGCCTGATGTGCCTGTCGATGTTCTGGCACTTCCTGGACGTCGTGTGGATCGGCGTCTTCACCTTCGTCTACCTCATGGGAGTGCTGTGATGAGCGCCCACCCCACGCACGCCACCGGCGCCGCCCACCACGACGACCACGGTCACGGCCACGACGACGGCCCGCACAGCACCTTCTCCGGCTACATGATCGGCTTCGTCCTGTCGATCGTGCTCACCGCCATCCCCTTCTGGCTGGTGATGAACAACGTCATCGCCCACCGCACGGTGGCCGTGCTGGTGCTGGGCGCCTTCGCGGTGGTGCAAATCCTCGTGCACATGGTCTTCTTCCTGCACATGAACGGCAAGGTCGAGGGCGGCTGGACGATGCTGTCCACCATCTTCACCGTGGTGTTCG
>JAFEEH010000036.1 GCA_018241185.1 Pseudomonadota bacterium
AAGGCCGAACTGGACGCCCTGCTCATCGGCCAGTTGCTCTCCAGCGTCAGCATTCCGCAGGCGGATTCAGCGCGTTGGCGAACCCAATTCCTCGGCATCTGCCAACGGGTCAGGGACGTACTGCTCGACTATCCGGGAATTGCCCGGGCGGCGCTCGCAGCGGGCATTCCGGCTAGCTTGGAACCATTGCGGGTGCTAGAGGGCTTGCTCAGCATTCTCCTCGCCGGAGGAGTACCGGCGAAATCAGCAGCATGGGCTAGTGATGCCGCATATCTCTACGTGGCTGGATACTGTCTCGAAGCCGGAATCGCGAGAGTCCAGAACGGTCATGTTGACTATCGCACCCTTGATCGTGCAGAGATCAGTGAACGGCTGCGAATGCTGCCCGCCGAAGCCTTCCCGAATACGATCGCCCACGCGGACGCACTCACTGCCGGTGAAGGCCACGAACGGTTCGATTTCACCCTCACCACGCTGCTTCGAGGCCTCGAAACCGACATGAGATAGTGGGCCAGACTGCACATCGCGCTCGGTCTCGGCGATCGCACAGGGCTTGGCTCGATGCATCGCAATGGCGAGCGATGTCTATCCAATTGCAGGCCCGCGCTGCCGCCCAATCTCCCATGACACCCCACCGCCGCGCGCAGTGGCCGCAAGCTGCTGCCCCAGCCGTTGCTCGATTACTGGCCTCCATGGCACCAAGCTGAAACCCATACCGTCATCGAGCATGGCGTAGTGTCCGCTGACGTAGTTCTCCAGCCCCTCGGCTTCGAGCCGGTCAAGCTGCCGGAACAGCTTGCCCATGTCCTCGTCGCTGATCAGGTGGGTGGCCTTGCCGTTAGGGAACATCGGCACGTGGCGGCAGGGGTTCGTGCCGTCGGGCCGGTAGCCCCAGACCTCGGCCAGGTTGAACATCTTGCGCATCACGCTGAAAGCACGGTTGCCCTCGGCGGGCTTGTGGGCCATCTTCTTCATGGCTGCGGCCACGTCCGGCCGCTTCACGTCCTGCACCTTCATGCGACCCAGCATCGGGACGATGCAGCGGTCGATGACGCCCTGATAGCCGCGGCGGGTGCTGGGCTTGTTGCGCTGCTTAGAGTGGTCCTCCATGAACTTCACGCAGAGTTCCTTGACCGTGAGCGCCTTGCGCGCCTCGGCCTTGTCGGCGCCGGGGTCGCCGCCCCGGCGAACCTGGGCCAGCCACTCCTGAGCCAGCGAGCGGGCCTGCTCGACGGTCAGTTCACCGTAGAGGCCCAAGGCCGGTTTGCGCCGCTCGCCGGCATTGGTGCGGTACTGAAGCATGAACACCTTGCGGCCCGCCGGCGTAACCTTGCACAGGAAGCCGGGGACCAGGGTGTCGCGCAGCTCGACGGCCTGCGCTTGAGGTTGTGCCGCATCGACAGCGGACTTTGTGAGCTTGATCTTTGCCATGATGACTCCTTGAACGACCCCGGTTCCAGGGGCCACGTGGGAGCCACGCGGCAGGAAACTGGGTCAAGTTTCGGAAAGCACCGGCATATGATGGACGCGCCTAAGTTGTTGATAAACCTAGTAGAGCGGGCTCGGGCGTAGTCCAGCGAAGGACGGTGCGGGAGTCATGGTGAAATGGAAAAAGGCCAGCACGCAGCAGCGCACTGCCATCGCTCAACTGCGGCGCGAGTTGGCCGTGCTGCAGAAGGCCCTCAAGGAGGGCCAACGCCTCGCGGCCGCCCAGGCGCGCGCCGCGGGCCGTGCGTCGCCAACTACCAAAGCCGTCGGCAACATCGCTGACGATGGCACGCCTCGGCGCTTCAGCGCCAAGCGCCTGGCGGCCCATCGCACGAGGCTCGGCCTTTCGGCCGCCGACTACGGCAAGCTCGTCGCCATCAGCGGGGCGACCATCTACAACTGGGAACAAGGCAAGACGCGCCCGTCCCCCGAGCAGGTGCAGGCCCTGGGTCTTGTGAAGCTCATGAGCCCGACGGCCGTCAAGGCGCGTCTGGCCGAACTGGCCTCTTCATCGCCGGATTGAGGCAGCGCCGTGACCGCTGTCGATCAGCAGGTCAAGAACTCAGCAGTGGGTTCAGGAGCTCGACGCCCGCGCCCTTGCATTTGATCCAGGGGCCACCGGGGTGGCCCGTGCCGTCCCATCCTGCAAGTGCCGCTTCGGCCTCGGCCGCGTGCTCATAGCAGTAGCGCAGCGTGTAGCCGAACGGATCGATGCCGACCAGCAACGCGGTCGTGAACACGAAACCTTTCACCGCGCACACGCGACCACCGCGCAGCGTCACGTGCCGGTACCCCTGCGCTTCCAGCAACGCGCGGTCCTGCGCGGCGACTTCCCTTGGACCACTTTGCGTTCTCGCCTGGCCGGAGTTCATGTCGCGCGCTCCCAGATGCCGATGAAATCCGGCGTCCCGTTGATCGCGCGCGACTGCAGCCAGGACGGCGTGAGACGTCGGTGGGGCAGGGCGAGGATCGGCTTGTGCTGGTGGACCTGCGTGTTGCCGATGAAGACATAGGCGTCGCAGGCCGCGACGATGGCCGCTTCGTCCACGCCGGTCTCGCTGCCGCCGGCTTCGGGTCGGTCGTCGTCGTAGCGGTGCGTCACCCAGGCGGCCACCACCACCTGCGGACGGTGCCGTGCCACCGCCTCGGCGGCATCGAGCTTCTCGACGTTGTCGCCGTAGCGCACCGTCGGTTGCCCCAGGCTGGCGTAGTATGCGCGCAGCCCAGGCTCCTCCTGCTGGCGGTTGTCGGTCGCAGGAATGCCCAGCGCCGCGGCCAGCCGGCCATGGCCGGCACCGATCTCGATCGCTCGACGACCGCCGATGACGTCCTGCAGGAACGCGACGAGCTCGGCGGTGAGGAAGCCGTAGACCCCGTGCTCGACCCCGAAGCGCAGGCGCTCCGCGGGCGTGGTGTCGGCCAGCACCGCCGCCGGCACCACGCGCAGCTGCCCACGCGCGTCCAGCAGCCGCGGCGCGAGGTCCCGCGTGCGCGCGCTATCGACGTGCCAGGCCTCCAGGGTCATCGCCGTGGCCTCAGGACCGGGAATCGTCCGGGTCGAGCGCGCACGCGCCGGCCGTGCTGCGCAATTTGTCCAGCACCTGTGCGTAGTTGTCGTGCAGGGCCGGCCATCCGGGGCCGGGCGCGAGCCGCGCGGCGTCGAGCCGGCCGCTCACGATGCCCAGGCGCACCGCCGGATGGGCGTGCCCGACGCTGGCGAGCCAACCCGCGCAATGGACCTCGGCGCCGACCTTCGACTGGTGGCACGCGAACATCGGCGCCCCGAAATCCGGCCCGCGGCCGCGGTGGTCGGGGCAGGTGGCCGCGAGCCTCTCGGCCAGCGCCAGGCTGAAGTGAGGGATGTCTTGCGCATCCTGGTCCATGCGCCAGGGGCAGCTCGGGCAGGGCTGGTGCGGCGGCTTGGGCGCATTCATGCATCCATTCTCGGCCATGGATGCCGCCGCGGCGCGGCGCCGGCGCCATCGCCGGCCCGGTCAATCCTCGTCGTGGTCGTCCGGATGGCTCGGGTGCGTCATGCGGTTGTTGGCATGGCGCAAGTCGGACAGTGTTCGCGCGGCTTCGGATTCGCGCAGGCTGCGCGCTGCGCGCGCAGCCACGTAGCTGGCATAGAGGTTGTCGATCTCCTGCCGCCATCTCGGCGAGATCTCGGGCCCGCCGGCACCGGCCGGGGGCATGGCCGGCACGGCGATCCCGGCGCGCACGAGAATCTCTGCCTTCTGGAGGGTGCTGAGCATGGCGGTGTCTCTCTGTTCTTCAGCCCGTTCGTGGCAGCGTAGACCCCGCGGCGATCGGTTCCATTGGTACAGATGCCGATGCGAGGCCGGACCGTGTCGACGCTGAATGGCCGATGGCGTGGGCTGCTTGCCCCGTTTGGGCTCCTCGAGGCTGCCACAAAGGTGTGACAGGCGCCTGGCGGATGTCCCGCGCGCCATCTTGGCGCGGCATCTCACCAGCCCCGGCAGGGGCCGCGGCATCTCCTGGACCGAGCACGCGCCGGCGCCCGGGACCGCCTCTTGTTCGACGCCTGGCTGCGGGCCTTGCGGCCGCAAGGGTCCGGCTGCGCCCCCGTCCTCGCCCGGTCCCTCCGCCTTGCTGCGGGCTGCGGCCTGCGGGCGGGCCCTGGCGGTCGCGCGGTCCTCGCCTCCATGGCGCCGAGGCGGCTCCGCGGGAGCCGTCCGCTCCACCAGAAAGACAGGCTTACCATGCAACACGTCCCCCCAGTGCCCCGCGCGCGGCGCATACCTTCGGCGGATGCCACGCCGAGTTCGATTGAGCTCCCCGCCCGCCGAGCGCGCGGGGCCGGAGCGTGGAAAGCCGTGCTGAGCCGCGACGGGTGCTGGGCACTCGTCTACGACGGACATGGCCGCAACCTCGCCGAGGTGCATCGCCCCAAGCTTTCAACCGGTCCGCTCGGCCGGTCCCTGTGCTTCGCCCAGGTTGTGGCGCTGATGCGCGCAGCGCCCGAACTATGCGCGCTGCTGCAGGAATCGGTCGCGCCCGGTGGCGTCGGACCGCACGAGTTCTCCCGCCCCGGCGGCTACCGCGACCGGGTGCTCGCACTCCTGGGCCGATTGGCATTGCCTGCGGATGCCTGAATCCGTGGCAGACCGCGTCATCATGAGGCCGTCTGCGTGGCGTGCCACTCGTCTATGCTCCGGCTCGACATCTCTCGCCTGGTGCGCGCCAATGCGAACAAACTACGTCCTGATCGACTTCGAGAGTCTGCAGCCCGAGGGGCTGGAGTTGCTGGCTGCTGGACCGTTCCAGGTGATGGTGTTCGTCGGCGCCCAGCAACACCGCATCCCCTTCGCCTTCGCCCAGGGGATGCAGCGCCTGGGCACCCGGGCCGAATACGTCAAGATCGCGGGCATGGGCCCCAATGCGCTGGACTTCCACATCGCGTTCCACATCGGTCGCCTCAGCGAGCGGCAGTCCGATGCGTTCTTCCATGTGATTTCCCATGACACCGGCTTTGACCCCCTGATTGCCCACCTGAAGGCGCGGGGCGTTTTCTCGGCCCGCTGGGAAGCTATCACTGACATCCCGCATGTGCGCGCAGGCCAGTGCCAGTCGACCGATGAGCGCCTGGCGCTCGTGCTCGCCCGCTTGACCCACACCAAGGCGAGCCGTCCGCGGCGGCGCAAGACGCTGGCGACGACCATCAACAGCTTGTTCCAAAACCGCCTCGATGCGTCGGACCTGCAAGCGCTGCTGGACGCGATGGTGGCGAATCAGTACATCACCTTCAACGGGGACGCCGTCGTCTACGGCAGCTTTGCGCCGGTCGACGCGCCCGTGACGGCCATTCAATGACCGAGGCGTCGACCCCCTCGGCATCTCTGGTCACGCAGACGCTCGCCACGCGCCTGCTGGCGCGCATCGACATCAAGCCGATCGCCGCACTGAGTGCCGCGTCCCTGGCCCTCGGTGGCCTGATCGTGTTGGCCTTCTTCGTGCGCATCCGCTTCATGCCCGATGCCGATCTGGCCAGCTCCACAGCCATCCTGTTCGCGGTGGCGTTGGTGGGCCTCGCGTCCATGGCAACTTACCTCTTCGTGGCCCTGCTGCCTGGGGTCGTCACGGCCGTGTTCCTGCGGGGGCGGGGGCTGCCGCTCGATCGCGGGATCGGCTGGGTGCTGCCGGGCACCGCGCTGGTCGTGACTGGAGGCACCTTAGCGGCGGCCAGCACCTGTTGGCCCGAGGTGATGGGCCACATCGAGCTCATCTGGCTGATTGGCTCCTGCGCGGCCGGCGGTCTCGCCGCGGCCCGCGCCTGGACGTTGCGTGCACGGTCGACACCAGGCGACACCCCCGGGTGGCTGACGATCGCCCGCGACTTCGGCGCGTTCGCCGTCACAGCGGTGCTGTGGTTCGTCGGCGTCTTCTTCGCGCTTCAGTTGGCGGTCGCCCTGGGCAAGGACAGCGGGCTGCCGACCTGGCTGTCCGTCGCATGCGCCGTGGCCTGGACCGCGTTTATCGCGGGCGTGAACGTCGCCGCCGGCGGCCTGCGTCCCAAGTTCGCCGTGGTCTATGCCGCTCTGTGCATGCTGCCGGCTGCGATCACGCTCATCATGATGTCCGGCGGGACCGGCCCATTTGCCAGCTATGTGCTGCGCCAACTCGGGATGGGCGAACTGGACCGCGTGGAGCTCGTGGTCGAGCCGGCCGTGTGCCGCAGTCTGGCGCTGGCGGCGGCGCCCGAGTTCCGATGTGATGCCACCAATGCAGAAGGTGCGGGCGTGCTGCGCGGGTTGACGGCGCGCTCACGCATCGGCACGCAGGTGGTGGTCGAGCCGCAGCGGGCCAGCGCGGAGGGCGGGAAGGTTGCGATCCTGCCGCAGTTGATCCTTCGCAAGTCGGACATCGTGCTGTGGGTGCGCCGCTGATCGGCGCTGGTGTGACGCGTCGAATCTGTTTCCATGTCGACGCTGCCGAATGCGGGCGTCTCCCCGGCGTGGCCGGGGCCGGGCTGCTCCAGGTTCGCGCAGCCGCGCTCATCCCCTGCGGGGACGGCCTGCGGCCGCCTTGCGCATCCCTGACGCAGGGCCTGCGGCCCTCGGACTTCGTCCTCACCCTCCACTGATCAGACCCGCCCCTGGCGGGTGAAGGCGCTCGCCGCGCGGCGGTTCCGGTGCGCCACGGTTCAGCGCTGTGCGGTGCTGCCGTCTTCCTGAGTCCTTCACCTTCTCGGTGACTCTGCGCCCGCGTGGCCGGGGGACCGGCTGCGCCTGCAAGGGGGTGTTCATAACGCTTCGCGTTACGAATGCTTCCCCCTTGCTCCCCCGTCCCCGCGGTCGCCTGCCGCCACCGGGCGAAGAACTCAGGAAGACGGCGGCCAGCTCCGGATGCTGGACCGATGCGATCCGGAACCCTCTCTTGAAGGGCTCTGAATCTAGGAATCCGGCAGTGCTTCGTCCATTCATCCATCAACCGAAAGGAACGGAAATGACCGCAATCGCTACGACTCCCGCACAGACCACCAGCAAGGCCGCTCGTCCCACCAACGGCGCAGGGGTCAACAAGGCCCCTCCCGCAGCGCCGAATGGTGCGAAGGCCGTGAAGGCGCCCAAGACGCCGAAGGTCCCGAAGAAGGCCCCGACCGCCGTGGCCGCCACCGAGACGACAACCTCCCAGGTGGCCGAGGGTCGATACTTGCTGGTGCCGCTGGAACAACTGGTGCTGAGCGAAGCCAACGTCCGGCGTGTGTTCCACGCCGAGGGCATCGAGGAATTGGCCGCACTCATTGGCTCGCAAGGGCTGCTGCAGCGCCTAGCGGTCGTGGCGCACACGGAGGGCTCGTACGCCGTGGTGGCCGGGGGCCGGCGCCTGCGCGCGATGCAGCGCCTCGTGGCGCAGGGGCGTTGGGAGTCTTCCTATCCGGTGGAGTGCAAGCTCTACGACAGCGAGCGCGCCGCCGAGGTGTCGCTGGCCGAGAACTCGGGCCGCGAGGCCATGCACCCGGCCGACGAGATGGAAGCCTTTCGGAAGCTGGTGGAGGAGGGCCTCACCGTGGCCCAGGTCGCCGGGCGCTTCGGGGTGACGCCGATCACCGTGGAACGGCGTCTCAAGCTCGCGCGGCTCGCGCCTCGCTTCATCGCGATGTACCGGGCCGAGGAGATCGAACCGGACCAATTGCAGGCCCTCGCGCTCACCGAGGACCACGCGGCGCAGGAAGCCGTTTGGGACGGCCTGCCGACCTACGACCGCGATGCCTATTCGATCCGGCGTGCGCTGACCGAGGAATCCTGCCGGGGCGACAGCCGTCTCGCCCGCTTCGTCGGCATTGAGACCTATGAGGCGCGCGGTGGAACGGTGCGCCGCGACCTGTTTGCGGAGGAGGGCGACGGGTCGGGCGTGTTTCTGGACAATGCGGTGATGCTGCAGGTGCTTGCCATTGAGAAGCTGCGCGCCGCTGGCGAAGACGTCCGGGCCGAGGGCTGGGGGTGGGTGGAGTGCCTGCTCGACGGCGACTATCTTGCGCTGCGCGGCTACGGGCGCGAGGCGAAGGGTGAACGCGAACCGACGCCGGAGGAAGCGCATTCCCTCGCGGCCATGGGGGCCGAGCGGGACGAATTGGATGCAGCCTACGAGCGCAACGAACAAGCAGACCGTGACACCGATGCCTACGAGGCCGAGGAGCAGCGGCTCATGGGCCTCATGGACGCGCTGGACGAGCGCATCGACGCCGCGCACGATGCCCTGGCGCAATGGTCCCCGGAGCAGATGGCCCGCAGCGGCGCGCTGCTGCGCATCGATCAAGGCGGCCAGATCACCGTGGATCGGGGCCTGATCCGAGCCGAGGATCGCACGGCAGCCAACGAAGGGCAGGGCGGCGGTGACGCAGGCGCCGGCGTCGCGCCGAGCGACGCAGCGAAGAAGCGGCCCGCGATCAGCGAAAAGTTGATGCGGGACCTGACGGCCCACCGAACCGGGGCCATCCAGGCGGCCCTCGTGCAGAACCCACACGTGGCCCTGGTGACGCTCGTGCACCGCCTCGCCGAGACGGTGTTCAGCCACTACGGGCGTGGCAACGATGTCGTGAAGGTGCACCTGACGATGACCAGCGACTACGCTTTGGCGCAGGACGCCACCGATTTCGAGAACTCCCCGGCCGGTGCCCTGCTGGACCGCGCGACGACCGAATGGGGCGATCGCCTGCCGGGCAACCCTGAGGCGCTGTTCGGGTGGCTGTTGGCGCAGGACCGCGACACGCTGCTCGACCTCTTGGCCTTCTGCACCGCGCGCAGCTTCAACGCCGTGGCAGGTCGTGAGCGCGGCGCCGACCAGAGCGATGCGATCACCGAAGCGCTGGGCGTGGACATGGCCGACTGGTGGATGCCGACCGCCGCGAGCTACCTCGGGGCCGTGAGCAAGGCGAAGGCGCTGGAGGCGGTGAAGGAGGCCACCGGCATCGATGACACGGCAGCGGTGGCCGGGATGAAGAAGGACGAAGCGATCCGGCATTGCGCCGCGAAGCTGGAAGGCTCGCGGTGGCTGCCTGCACCGCTTCGGCGTGTGCAGGCCGGTGCCACGGCGTCGGAGGCCGACGAATCGTGAGCTTCGGGAGGTCACGCCTTGCGGGCGTGGCCTCCCGGCCCATCGAGTTGCCATTGCTTGTTATGAAGGGAATTGTGTCATGTCCAGGCTCATTGCTCTTGCCGTCGCGGCAACGTCTGCGGCGCCTTAGTCCTGGCGGTGGTGCTGTCTGCGCCCAGTGCGGAG
>JAFEEH010000037.1 GCA_018241185.1 Pseudomonadota bacterium
GCTCGTGTTGAACGAGGAGGCGCGGCGCTTGATGCCGTGGACTTCGTAGCCCTTCTCCAGCAGGAATTCCGCGAGATAGGAGCCGTCCTGGCCCGTGATACCGGTGATGAGTGCTTTCTTCGGGGTCATGCTGGCGTGGCCGTGCTGGTCAGGAATTCTTGGTAGGTGCTGCGGATGCCGTCGGGCAGCGCGATGCTGGCTCGCCAGCCGAGCGCGCCGAGGCGCGAGACGTCGAGCAGCTTACGCGGCGTGCCGTCGGGCTTGCTGGTGTCGTAGTCGATCTCGCCTTGGTAGCCCACCACGTCGGCCACCAAGCGTGCCAGCTCGGCGATCGTGACGTCGCTGCCGCAGCCGACGTTGATGTGGCTGCTCATCGGCGACGTGGTACTCGCGTAGATGGAGGGATCGAGGTTCATCACGTGCACGCAGGCGGCGGCCATGTCGTCGACATGGAGGAACTCGCGCCTCGGTGTGCCCGTGCCCCAGATCGTGACCTTGGGTGCACCCGATTCGCGCGCCTCGTGGAAGCGGCGGATCAAGGCGGGCAGCACGTGGCTGTTCTGCGGGTGGTAGTTGTCGCCCGGCCCGTACAGGTTGGTCGGCATCACGCTGCGGAAATCCGTGCCGTGCTGGCGGTTGTAGCTCTCGCACAGCTTGATGCCGGCGATCTTGGCGATGGCGTAGGGCTCGTTGGTGGGCTCGAGCTTGCCGGTGAGCAGCGAGTCCTCGGCGATCGGCTGTTCGGCCAGCTTGGGATAGATGCAACTCGACCCGAGGAACAGCAGACGCTTCACGCCGCTGCGCCAGGCTTCGTGGATCACGTTGGCCTGGATCATCAGGTTGTCGTAGATGAAGTCGGCCGGATAGGTGTTGTTGGCATGGATGCCGCCGACGCGCGCCGCCGCCAGATAGACGGCGTCGGGCTTTTCAGCCTCGAAGAAGGCGCGGACCGCTGCCGGATCGGTCAGGTCCAGCTGCGCATGGGTGCGAGTGAGGAGGTCGACGCCGGCATCACGCGCCAGCGCACGGGCGATGGCGCCTCCGACCATGCCGCGCTGGCCGGCGATATAGATCTTCTTGAATGTCATGGAATCAGTGGGTGATGCCTGAACGCTGGCTAGCCGCCCTTGATTGGCCGCTGAAGAGGCGCGACGCGCCCGTAGGTGTCTTCGTAGCGCACGATGTCGTCCTCACCCAGATAGCTGCCGGACTGGACTTCGATCACCTCGAGCATCACCTTGCCCGGGTTCTCGAGCCGGTGCACGGTGCCCAGCGGGATGTAGACGGATTCGTTCTCCTGAACCAGGAGCGTTTCGTCGCCGCGCGTCACCTTCGCCGTGCCCTTGACGACGACCCAGTGCTCTGCGCGGTGGTGGTGCATCTGCAGCGACAGCTTGGCGCCCGGCTTGACCGTCAAGCGCTTGACCTGGAAGCGCTCGCCGTTGTCCACGCTGTCGTAGGCGCCCCAGGGGCGGGCCACGCGGCGGTGCTGGGTGGCTTCGCTGTGGCCGTTGGCCGTGAGCAGGGCCACCACGTCCTTGACCTGCTCCACGCAATCTGTGCGCGCGACCAGCACGGCGTCCTGCGTGTCGACGATCACCAGGTCTTCGGTGCCCAGCGCGACCACTGGCCGAACGGGGGCGTGCACAAAGGTGTTGGACGCCTGCAGGAGGACGGCATGCCCCGAGGCGCGGTTGCCACTGACATCCGCCGGCTGGAGTTGAGCCACGGCGTTCCAGCTGCCGACGTCGCTCCAGGCCCCGGCGAAGGGAATCACCGCCACCTTGTCGTGCTTCTCGAGCACGGCGTAGTCGATGCTGTCGCTGCGGCAGGCTTCGAATGCTGCGGCATCCAGGCGGACGAAGGAGCCGTCAGGCTTGCGCCCAGCCACCGCCTTCTGGCAACTGGCCAGGATGTCGGGGGCATGCGTGCGCAGCGCGTCGACGAGGGTGCCCGCGCGCACCAGGAAGATGCCGGCGTTCCAGAGGTAGCCGCCGTCGAGCAGCATGGCCTGCGCGCGCTCGGCCGGAGGTTTTTCGACGAAACGGGCCACCGTGCGGCCGGCCTGCCCGTCGAGGTCGGCCCCAGGCTGGATGTAGCCATAGGCCGTGCTGGGAAAGGTCGGCACCACGCCAAAGGTCACGATGTAGCCGGCCTGCGCCGCGTCCACGCCTTGGCGGACGGTTCGGGCGAAGAGGTCGGTATCCGGCACGTGGTGATCGGCGGGAGCGAAAAGCAGAAGGTCGTCGGGCGCCGCGAGCAGCGCAGCCACCGCCATTGCGGCGGCCGTGTTGCGTCCAACGGGCTCGAGAACCTGGGGGCCTTTCACGTCGGCGGCGTCCATCGCCTCTTGCACCAGGAAACGGTGCTCTTCCGACGCCACGCAGCCGACCTGCGTGCCCACGTGCGCCAAGCGTTCGAGCGTGAGCTGCAGCAGGCTCTTGTTGCCCACCAAAGGCACGAACTGTTTCGGCAAGGCCTTGCGGGACAGCGGCCAGAGACGCGTGCCACTCCCGCCGCACAGGACGATGGGGCAAATCGCGGCGTCTGACGAGGCCGCCGGAATTTCAGTGACAGTATTCATTGCTAATCCTTGCGCGAAAGTCCAAATGTAAAACAAAAGGATTCAGTCGCTGGTGACGAAGTTGGCAGATATCGGCCCCGAGGACGGCAAGCACAAGCCGCGCCGACTCTACATACTGTGTACGACGCCACGTTTCGTCACATGTAACGGATGGGATAATTCTTTCGCGCCATGAAATTCGGCGGATTCAACGACACACAGGGAACCCCATGATCCTGGTTACCGGCGGCGCAGGTTTTATCGGCGCCAATTTCGTTCTCGACTGGTTGGCAGGCAGCACCGAAGCGGTCGTCAACCTCGACAAGCTAACCTACGCAGGCAACCTCCAGACGCTGGCTTCTGCATCAGACAATCCGCGCCATGTGTTCGTTCAGGGCGACATCGGCGATACCTCTCTTGTCGCGCGCCTTCTGGCTGAGCACCGGCCGCGCGCCGTCGTGAACTTCGCTGCAGAGTCGCATGTGGACCGTTCCATCCACGGCCCCGAAGATTTTGTGCAGACGAACGTGCTGGGCACGTTCCGCTTGCTCGAAGCTGTGCGCGGCCACTGGGCCGGTCTGCCCGAAGTGGAAAAGACCGCCTTCCGGTTTCTGCATGTTTCGACCGACGAGGTCTATGGCACGCTCTCGGCCACCGACCGGGCGTTTACCGAAACCAATCGCTACGAGCCCAACAGCCCGTATTCGGCGAGCAAGGCGGCCAGCGACCATCTGGTGCGTGCGTGGCACCACACCTATGGGCTCCCGGTCCTCACGACCAACTGTTCCAACAACTACGGGCCCTATCACTTCCCCGAGAAGCTCATCCCGCTGATGATCGTCAATGCGCTGGCCGGAAAGTCGCTGCCCGTGTACGGCGACGGGATGCAGGTGCGCGACTGGCTCTACGTGAAGGACCACTGCAGCGCCATCCGGCGCGTGCTCGAAGCGGGCAAGCTCGGCGAAACGTACAACGTCGGTGGCTGGAACGAGAAGCCGAACATCGAGATCGTGCACACGGTGTGTGCACTGCTCGACGAGCTCAAGCCGCGCGACGATGGCAAGTCGTACGCTCAACAGATAAGCTATGTCACCGACCGACCTGGCCATGACCGCCGGTATGCCATCAATGCACGCAAGCTGGAGCGCGAGCTGGGCTGGAAGCCGGCCGAGACCTTCGAATCCGGCATCCGCAAGACGGTGGAGTGGTACCTCGCCAATGCGGAGTGGGTGCGCAACGTGCAAAGTGGCGCGTACCGCGATTGGGTGAACAAGCAGTACGGCGCGACCCCGGCATGAAGATCCTTCTCTTCGGCAAGGGCGGGCAGGTCGGTTGGGAACTGCAGCGCAGCCTGGCACCCTTGGGTGACTTGGTGGCCTTGGATTTCGACAGCACCGAGTTCCATGCCGACTTCAGCCTGCCCGACGCCTTGGCCGCCACGGTGATGGCGGTGCGACCGGATGTGGTCGTCAATGCGGCCGCCCACACGGCGGTCGACAAGGCCGAGGGCGAGCCGGAACTGGCCCGGGCGTTGAACGCCACCAGCCCCGGCGTCGTCGCGGCGGCCGCGCGTCAGGTGGGGGCGCTGATGGTCCACTATTCCACCGACTACGTCTTCGACGGCAGCGGCGAGCGGCCTTGGAAAGAGATCGACGCAACAGGCCCGCTCAGCGTGTATGGGCGGACCAAGCTCGAGGGTGAGCAACTCGTGGCGGCCGCCGGCCCTCGTCACCTCATCTTTCGCACCAGTTGGGTGTACGCGGCACGCGGGGGCAACTTCGCCAAGACGATGCTGCGCTTGGCCAAGGAGCGGGACCGCCTGACCGTGATCGACGACCAGTTCGGCGCGCCCACCGGCGCCGAACTGCTGGCGGACGTGACGGCACATGCCATCCGCGACACCTTGCGGGCGCCAGACAAGGCAGGCCTTTACCACTTGGTGGCGGGCGGTGTGACTTCGTGGCACGGTTACGCGCGTTTCGTCCTCGAACAGGCGGCGGCCGCCGGCACTGCGCTGAGGGCCGGGCCCGATGCGGTTGATCCGGTGCCGACCAGTGCCTTCCCGACGCCGGCGGCCCGTCCGGCCAACTCGCGGCTGGACACAGCCAAATTGCAGCAAGCGTTCGGCCTTCGCCTGCCCGAGTGGCAACTGGGCGTAGGCCGCATGTTGCGCGAAGTACTTTGACCCTCGGACGTTTCGAGACCGGAGGCGAGCGCGGGTCCTGTACGACCCACAGACAAGGAGGAAATCGATGACACAGCGCAAGGGCATCATCCTGGCGGGCGGTTCGGGCACACGCCTTCATCCCGCCACGCTGGCGATCAGCAAGCAATTGCTGCCCGTCTACGATAAGCCAATGATCTACTACCCGTTGAGCACGTTGATGCTCGGCGGTATGCGGGACATCCTGATCATCAGCACGCCGCAGGACACGCCGCGCTTTCAGCAACTGCTGGGCGATGGCAGCCAGTGGGGGATCAACCTGCAGTACGCTGTGCAGCCCAGTCCGGATGGGTTGGCGCAGGCCTTCATCATTGGCGAGACATTCATTGGTGATTCGCCGAGCGCGTTGGTGCTTGGGGACAACATCTTCCACGGGCATGATCTTGCGCTGCTGCTCAAGAATGCCGACGCCAAGCCCGAAGGTGCAACGGTGTTCGCCTATCACGTGCACGACCCGGAGCGCTATGGCGTCGTGGCCTTTGATGCGAGCGGCAAGGCGATCAGCATTGAGGAAAAGCCTGTGCAGCCCAAGAGCAGCTACGCAGTGACGGGCCTGTACTTCTATGACAGCCAAGTTGTGGGCATTGCCAAAGCGGTCCAGCCGAGTTCCCGTGGCGAGTTGGAGATCACGGCCGTGAACGAGGCATATTTGAACGGCGGCGCGCTTAACGTACAGATCATGCAGCGTGGGTACGCCTGGCTGGATACGGGTACGCACGATAGCCTCTTGGAAGCCGGCCAGTTCATTGCGACCTTGGAGCACCGGCAAGGCCTGAAGATTGCCTGCCCGGAAGAGATTGCGTGGCGGGCGGGCTGGATCGATGCCGCACAGGTGCAGGAACTGGCCGAGCCGCTCAAGAAGAACGGCTACGGTCAGCATCTGTTCCGTCTACTCAATGAAGGCCCTGTGCGATGAAGATCACCCCGACTGCCATTCCTGATGTCCTCATTCTCGAGCCGAAGGTCTTTGGTGATGAGCGAGGTTTTTTCATGGAGAGCTTCAACCAAAAAATCTTCGACGAGGCCGTGGGCGTGCACATGGATTTTGTGCAGGACAACCATTCACGCTCCAGCAAGGGCGTTCTGCGGGGTCTGCACTACCAGATTCAGCAACCGCAGGGCAAGCTCGTGCGCGTGGTGCAAGGCGCAGTGTTCGATGTCGCGGTGGATATCCGCAAGTCTTCGCGCACGTTTGGGCGATGGGTCGGCGTCGAGCTTACCGAAAGCAATCACCGACAGCTTTGGGTGCCCACGGGGTTTGCGCATGGCTTCCTTGTATTGAGCGATACGGCGGACTTCCTCTACAAGACGACGAACTACTACGCTCCGGCGCACGAAAGGTGCATTCTATGGAGTGACAGTTCGCTCCATATCGCATGGCCAGACGTGGGTCATCAGCCAATCCTTTCTTCCAAAGACGGCGCCGGATCGTCCATGGAACTGGCGGAATTTTTTGACTGAAGGGCGGCGCTGTCCGCGGAGCCGTTTCAGCTTTCGCGTACGTGCAGCGCGAGATACGAGCCACTGCCGCGATTCGTTGGTTTTTCGACAACTCTTCTCAAGACATCTATATGCCTCCATTCTTTCCAGAGCACGAGATCCAAGATGCTGGTCTGTATGCAGACGCCTATTTCGAAAGGCTTTCGGCTGCAGCCAAGACCGTGGACCGCGGTGCGCTCGCCGCCGCGGGGCGATTGCTTGCGGAGCGCGCAGGCCAGGGAAGAATGATCTTTTCTTGCGGCAACGGGGGCTCGGCCGCCATCTCCAATCACCTCGTGTGCGATTGCATGAAGGGAATTCGCAGCAACGGCTGGCTGAAGCCCAAGGTCAACAGCCTGTCTTCTGCCATCGAACTCATCACGGCGATCGTCAATGACATCGGGTCGGAAGAAATGTTCTCGTTTCAGCTGACGTCGATGGCGTCCGAAGGGGACGTCTTGATCGCGATCAGCTCGTCCGGCACATCGCCAAACATCGTCAAGGCCATGCGGACCGCGCGGGAGATGAAGGTGGCCACCATTGCGATGACGGGTTTTTCAGGTGGTGATACCGCCCGCTTGGCCGACGTCAGTCTGCATGTGGATACGCAGAACTATGGCCTCATCGAAGATGTGCACCAGTCTTTGATGCACATCCTTGCCCAGCATCTCCGCCACAGCCATCTGACGGACCCCTCCTTGCTCGGAACGCTCAAGTTCTAGCCTGCATTGACGGTGATCCGCACCGCTAGCCGCCTGCCGCTGTCATAAGTTCTTCCTATTCTGTTTTGGTATCTCAATGCAACTCCACCTTGTCACCGGTGGTGCCGGCTTTGTAGCCGTCAACCTAATGCGTCGTTTGCTCGCGGAGGGCGCCTCTGTTCTGGCCTTGGACGACTTGTCACGCGGGCGGCCTGAGCTGGTGGCTGAATTCGTGGCACACCGGCATTTCAGGTTCCAGCAAGTCGATTGCTCCGACGTTGACGCTCTGTCGGAAGCAATTCGTGAGGCCGGCGCGCCCGTATCCCATGTATGGCATCTTGCCGCCAATTCGGACATTCCAGCTGGCGTGGCAGATCCACGAATTGACCGCGACCGAACCTTCCAGACCACGTTTGCAGTGCTGGAAGCCATGCGCCTTTACGAGATCCCGGAATTGCACTTCGCGTCGAGTTCGGCCATCTATGGCGACTTGGGCGAACGCGAAATCCATGAAGACATCGGACCATTGCAGCCGATCTCCAACTACGGAGCAATGAAGCTGGCATCGGAGGCGCAGATCCGGGCAGCCGTCGAGGCCTTTCTGCCCCGCGCAGATATCTTTCGATTCCCCAACGTCATTGGTGTGCCAGCCACTCATGGCGTGATCTTCGACTTCATTCGGAAGCTCAAGGCCAACCCCGGCAGGCTGGACGTGCTAGGCGATGGCACGCAGCAGAAGGCCTATCTCCATGTCGATGACTTGGTCGACGCCATGCTGCACATCAGCCGGTTCGAGGGGAGATACAAGGTTTTCAATATCGGACCCCAGGATGAAGGGATCACCGTCCGCACGATTGCACAGACTGTGTGCAACCGCATGTCTCCCGACGCCCAGATCGTTTTCGGTCAGGGCAATCGCGGCTGGGTGGGCGATGTGCCGCGCTTCCGCTACTCGACCCAGCGGCTGACGGACAGTGGTTGGAGGCCTAGCCTCGATTCGGCGCAGGCTGTCGTGCGCGCAGTCGACGAGATCGTGCGCGAGGAGTTAAAGAATTGACACAGGCGGTCATTCTTGCTGGTGGCAAAGGCACTCGCCTGGCTGAACGCCTTCAGGGACGGCCCAAGCCGCTGGTGAGCGTAGACGGCACGCCTCTGCTTGAGCGTCAGCTCCAGACACTGGCGGCGCATGGTGTCGATGACATCGTCGTTTTGGTCAACCATGCCGCGGACCAGATCCAGGCCTTCTTCGACCAACGCGATGGCTCGATCCGCACGCGTCTCTTTGACGATGGCGAGCCTCGCGGAACAGCGGGGGCCCTATTGGCATGCATCGACGCGCTCGACGACCGCTTTATCGTGGTCTATGGCGACACTCTGTTCGACATCGACGTCAGCCATATGCTTGCTGCGCACCAGGCAGCGGGCGCCGACGTCACGCTGCTGCTGCATCCCAATGATCATCCGGCCGATTCCGATCTAGTCGAAATGGACGCATCGGGTCGGGTAGTGGCCTTTCACGGGTACCCGCATCCGGCAGGGGCCGAGTTGCGCAACCTGGTCAACGCGGCCTTCTACGTGGTCGAGAAGAAGGCGCTGATGGCCTGGCGGGACTTTCCGGTGCCGTGCGATTTCGCGAAGGATCTATTTCCTGCCATGGTGCGCGGCGGTGCGCACATAGCAGGCTACGTGAGCTTCGAGTACATCAAGGATCTGGGTACGCCCAAACGCCTGGACAAGGTGGAACAGCATTTGCGATCCGGCGTCGTGGCACGCGCCAGCCGCAAACAGCCGCAGAAAGCGGTTTTTGTGGATCGGGATGGCACCCTCAATGCGCTGCGGGGCTACGTGCGACGGCCCGATGAGTTGGATCCGCTGCCCCATGCTGCCGAGGCAGTCCGTGCCTTGAACAACGCGGAATACCGTGTGGTTCTGGTAACCAACCAGCCCGTACTGGCGCGCGGTGATTGCAGCTTCGACGATTTGCGCCGCATCCACAACCGTCTGGAAAGTCGCTTGGGTGAAGAAGGGGCCTATCTGGATGCGATCTACTTTTGTCCGCACCATCCCGATTCCGGGTTTCCGGGCGAGGTGGTCGCACTGAAAGTGGCATGCGACTGCCGGAAGCCGGCGACCGGGATGATGCGCGAGGCGATGGCGGCTATGAACATCCAGGTGACCGAGTCGTGGATGATTGGCGACAGCACGGCCGACGTGCTGGCAGCACACAGCGCCGGGCTGCGCTCTGTACTCGTTGATACCGGTGAGGGTGGAGCGGACGGCAAGCACGTGGTCCAGCCCGATTTTCGTTTTCCTCATGTCGGTGCCGCTGCGGATTTCATCGTGCGGACGTATCCCCGGCTTGCAGCGCTCATCGAGGGCTGGTTGGATCAAATTCAGTCCGGCGATCTGATCCTGATCGGAGGACTGGCTCGAAATGGCAAGTCGACCCTGGCGAGCGTTCTGAAGTGCGAGCTTGTTCGGCGTGGCCTGGACGCGACGGCACTGTCACTCGACGCTTGGCTTCGGCCGGAGGCGCAGCGGCAATCGGGCGTGCTGGGGCGGTATGCGTTGGACGAAGCCCGGCGCGATCTGGGTGGGTGGCTGGCGGGCGGCAGCGTCAAGATCGAACTGCAAGCCTATGACCGACTGCGTCGCGACCGCGGGCCCGCGCGGCATGTCGTGCTGAAGCAGGAAAGCGTGCTGATCCTGGAGGGAGTTCCAGCGCTGCACGCTGATCTGGGCAACTCGCGTCGAACCTGGCGCTTTTATATCGAGGGCTCGGAGGCCCTGCGCCGCATACGCGTGGAGTCTGATCTGGTGGCTCGCGGGCTGGCCGACGCGCAAGGCGCAGCATCGTGCTACCTCCAACGCCAGGAAGACGAAGTCCCCTTGGTCCTCGCCACCCGATCAAGCGCCGATCATGTCCTTGACCTCGACTCCATCCTCTTGAGCATCCCATGATCATCAGTCGAACCCCATTGCGGATGAGCTTCGTCGGAGGCGGCAGCGACCTGCCCAGCTTCTATCGTCAACACGGGGGCGCAGTGCTGTCCACGGCCATCGACAAGTACGTCTATGTGAGTGTCAACAAGAAGTTCGATGGCGGCATCCGGGTGGCCTATTCCAAGACGGAAGAGGTGGACCATGTCCAAAACATCGAGCATCGACTGGTGCGTGCAACCATGGAAATGCTTGCTGTCCCGGGAGGCGTCGAGATCACAAGCACGGCGGATATTCCCTCGCGCGGCACGGGCTTGGGGTCGTCGAGCGCCTTCACGGTCGGACTCATCAACGTGCTGTCGGCTTTCCTTGGCCGGCATGTGTCTGCCGAACAACTGGGCGCCATGAGTTGTGAGATCGAGATCGAACGCTGTGGAGAGCCCATCGGAAAGCAGGATCAGTACGCATCGGCCTACGGCGGCTTGAGCATCATCGAATTCAAGCCGGACGACAGCGTTCTGGTCACACCCTTGATCCTGCCGCGACATGTTCGGGAAGCATTAGAAAAAAACACGCTCGTGTTCTATACGGGCATCACACGAAGCGCCTCCGGCATTCTCAAGGAGCAATCCGAGAGTGTGGCCGACAGCAACCAAAAGCAGGCGATGCTCAATCGGATGGTGGCACTGGTCTACCAACTGCGCGACGAACTGCAAAACGGCCACCTCGAAGCCATGGGCGAGATTCTCGAGGAGAACTGGCAACTCAAGAAGCAGCTGGCTTCGGGGATCACGAGTGGCGCGATCGACGACTGGTATGCCGCTGCGAAAGCCAACGGGGCGCTGGGCGGCAAGCTGCTGGGTGCCGGTGCTGGCGGATTCTTGATGTTCTACGCGCCTGCGCAGAGTCATGACGCCATTGAAAAAGCACTTGGCTTGCGCAGAATCAGGTTTGGCTTCGAGCCGCTGGGCAGCCGTATCATTTTCTACAACCCGACGGATCTATAGCCATGCCAGCACCACCTATGTGCGTGCTGTTTCAGCCACCTCGACGATCTTGGAGATGGCGCGCCTCCGAGGCGGCAGGGGGCGAGAGCGAAATGAGCGGCTTGCGCTCAGCCTGCGTGCACCGAACCGGTGCGCGACCTTTGGCGGAGCGACGATGTTGCATAGGCGTGAATTCAATTCGGCACCAATGAAATTTGACCCAGCAGGGGATGGCCGTCTGCCTCTGGAAATCAACCAAAGCAAGTTATATTTCTCTTGGGTAATATTCTAAGAACTAAAATGCCAGCGCTCAAAAAACTCCCCCGCGTGTCCGTTGTTGTTCCTGTGCGCAATTCCGAAAAGTATCTGAAGGAGGCGTTGGACAGCATTCTACAGCAAAGCTTTACGGATTTTGAGTTGCTGATCGTGGATGACAATTCATCCGACAATACAATAGCGATCATCGATTCCTACGAAGATGCCCGTATCAGGGTTATACCTGGTCCAGGCAAAGGCTTGGCCGCCGCTCTTAATTTTGCGATTGGTGAAGCACGTGGCGAATTCATCGCGCGGATGGATGCGGATGACATTTCCCATCCTTCGCGACTCGGAAAACAAGTCGCGTTCATGGACGAGCACCCGGATGTTGGTGTTTGCGGTACATGCTTTCAGCAATTCATGGGAGGCGATGCCATTCACAAGCACATGGAAAATGTGTGCTACGCCGATCTTATGATGGGCTGCTATATCGGCCACCCGACCGCCATGTTCCGCCGTGAGTTGTTTGCCAAGGAACAGCTCTTCTACAACGAATTGATGCGGTTCAGTGAGGATTACGATCTATGGTCCCGCGCCGTTCGCGTGACGAAGCTGGCAAATGTGCCGGAAATTCTTCTGCAGTACCGTCGTCATGAAGAGAGCGCTTCCATCACTCATGTGGGGGAAATGCACGGACTGGATGTCGGTGTTAAGGTCCAGATGGTGGAGTATCTGGTTGGCAGCCTTGCGCCGGCGGATTTGGAGTTGTTGACTCAGATATTCAAGCATCAGCCCGTGAGCGAAGCGGTGCGGATTGAATTGCTAGAGAGGCTGATGAATTCTATTCAGCGCAGAGAGTTGTGTTCACCTCTTGAGTTTCTCTCTGTTTTCCACCAAATGAAGCCTCTGGCGAAGGCCGATATGCAGCGTATTACGCAGCCTATCGTCAGGGACATGCCAATCTTTGTCATTTCCTATAATCATTTGAGTTACACTCAAGCCAGTGTCACGTTTTTTGAAAACGCAGGATTTAAAAATATCCATATTATTGACAACGCATCCACCTATCCGCCGTTGGTGGAGTATCTTCGTGCTTCGCCGCACCACGTGCACTATATGGGGAAAAATTATAAACACATGGTGTTGTTCGATTCACTGAAATTTGCCGAAACAATTGATAATAACTACTTTGTCCTGACGGATCCGGATGTGCTTCCAGTTGACGAATGTCCGGCGAATTTTTTATATTTATTTCTTAATGTACTGTTGGGAAATCCCACCAAAAACAAGGTCGGTTTTTCACTAAAGCTAGATGACCTTCCTGGTCACTACGAGCTGAAGGAAAATGTCATTAAATGGGAAAGTCGATTTTACGATAAGGTCAGTCAATATGCTGGCGCTACCATTTACGATGCGCCCATCGATACCACATTTGCGTTGTATCGACCGCGCAAGGAATGGCGAACGTCTGACTTCTTTGCGGCATTCCGCGTGGGCGCTCCCTATGCTGCGCGCCATCTACCGTGGTATAGAGACCTATCGAAGCTAAGCGACGAAGAGCTTTTCTACCGGAGCCTGGATCAGGGTAGCAGCAACTGGAACGGTACGATGACGTCGGACCAATTGCACAAGAAATACGGCACTGGCCAAGCGGCAGAAGCGGTGGAAAAGCCATCTGTGCCGACACAACCATCTGTTGAGCCTGGCGGCCTCATCGAAAAAACATTCCGGCGGCGCCGCGTGGGCGAACTGCGGGGCTATTTCATCAACGGGCAATGGCCGTTGCTCAATTTGCATACGGTGCGACGGCAGTACATCTGTACTACCCTTTATGCGTTCGGAGGTTTGCCCTTAGTGAGCAAAACCACTTCCGAAAATCGGCATGTCTATCGCGCGTTGGGCATTGTCCCGTTCTGGCTCAAAACCTTTTAATGAGAGAACATAAGATGCGACGTTTATGTCTTTTTGCCGGTTTCAGCGCAGTCAATCATGTGGATGACTATGTCGTCCACTATTTGCGTGAGTTGTCGAAGTTTTCTGATGTGTATTATCAGGCTGCCAACGATCTGGACGAGGCCGAGCTCGCCAAGTTGGACGGCGTGACCCTTGGGCGATGGGCGGAATCGCATCCAAAATATGATTTTGGATCTTGGCAAAAACTGCTTTTTCGATTTGGTTGGAAGGAGGTCGAAAAATACGATGCTCTCATTCTTGCCAATGATAGCAATTACGGGCCGGTTCGCGACTTGGGTGGCTTGTTCGAGCAAATGGAGAAATCGGACGCAGATTTCTGGGGTATTACCGAGAACTACGGGCACGCCCGGCACCTCCAGAGCTATTTTCTGGAATTCAATCGTGCGGTCTTTACGTCACGCGCGTTTCGAGACTTTTTTGAATCCATCGCCGTGGAGGCGTCCAAGCAGGATATCTGCCTTAAATACGAAGTGGGTTTAAGCCAGCTTTTGACGCGTTGTGGGTTTTCTTTCAAGGCCTATGTGGATCGATCGAACACCGAGGTGCCCATCGGGGCCGATGTCTCAAGGCATCAGAACACGTTGCTGGAAGCCGGATCGCCCTTTCTTAAGCGCAAGATTTATTCGGAATTTGGCTTCGCACAGGAAGATCTGGCCCAGACGCGCACGTTGCTGGAGGGCTTGAACTATCCACTGGATTGGATTCCGGCGGCGCCACTTCCAATACTCTCTGCTGAGGGGGCCCTGCCGATGTTGGCGCCGGCAGAGGAGCTGTTGGCACCAGGTAGCCCATCGGTCGATGTCGTGGGGGTGCAGGGCCGGCACCCGCTCCGGTCGATGGTCAAACGGATGTTGCGACCTGTCTATCTTCCGATTAAGGCCAGGGTTATCGACAAGCTGGTGATGCTCGATCAACGGGTTGCGGGGCTTGCGCAAGAGACCGGCAAGGTGGGCGAGCGGGTGGTCGGCTTGCAGCAGCATGCAGCGGCTGTCGCCGACCATGTGGTGGCCATGACCTCGGTCCTTTCAAAGTTGACCGAACGATTTGCGGCGGTCGAGGACTTGGCGCGAAGGATTGAGGCTCACTCTACCCAGACGTACGACCATTTGGCCGGGGTGCAAAGCGACAATCAAATGCGGCTCGCCGAATTGCGTAGCGACAACGAGGCGCGGCTCGCCGATCTGCAGACGTCGGTGGCTGAGTTGCATGGCCACATCGATTGGGTTCAGCGCGACATTCTGATTGCCATGGTCTCGCGCCTCGATTTCAGCAAGTCTCGGGGTTTTCAGTGCGTGACCGACTATCCGGTGGCGTATGACAGCCCAGATCATCTTCATCCCGTGGGGACGGTCCTCGACCACACGCGCCAGCCCCGTTTCATCCGCGCGTGCGAGGACTACTTTGGCGCGGGTAAGCAATTGTCATTCCTGGATATAGGCTGCTCTGCAGGCGGTGTCGTCTGGGACGCTGTACTGCGAGGGCATATCGGCATCGGCTTGGAGGGCAGCGATGTTTCGCGGCTGCAGCAACGTGCGGAATGGCGGCTGCTTCGTGATTCACTGTTCACGTGCGACGTCACACGGCCTTTCGAATTGGGCCAAGGAGGAAGCAGCCCGTTCCAGTTTGACGTGATCTCCGCCTGGGAAGTGCTGGAGCATCTCACGCGGGAAGGCGTGGATGGCCTGTTTGCGAACCTAGCGCGACACACGCATCCCGGCAGCGTGTTTGCATGTTCGATCTCGCAAGTCGGCGGCGGCTTCACCGAAGACGGGGTACCGCTGCATCAGACACTCGAGCCGCTGCCTTGGTGGCAGGAGCGGGCTGCCCGACACGGCTTCGAAGTGCTGGACTCGGAAGCATTTGCGAGGTTGGACTTCGCCCGCGGCAACGGCAACCCCAGCGTGTATTACCGGCCGGAACACAGCTACCGAGAGAAAGAAGGCGACTGCTTCCTGGTGGTCTTCCTGAGGCGGTAGCGTTGGGCGGAAGAGTTTCCAACGTGCTGTGAATCGCCCGGCTTTTACCGAGTCCGTCCTGAACAATTCAGCCCTCAGGTGCATGCTGGTCGGTTCTCCGGTGGAGCAGCGATCAATGCAGTAACGAGCGCTTGGATCGACAGCTCGAATCGGGCGCAACGGAGCCGTAGCGCGGCCAAGATCAGGCGCAGCCTGTGCCCGGCGCCGCACAACACCGCGTGCAGCGCATCGCCCAGCGCGCCCTCGAGCGGATGCGGACGAGGCGCCCCTCCATCTTCATCTGCCCGATGGTCGGCTCGATCGCACTTCTTCGCTTGATCGTGGCCTTGATGGTTGTGGCGATGCCCCGCCTTTGCCCGGAGCGCAGGATGCGTACGCCTTCAACTGTCACACCCCGGTAACCCTTGTCCACGATGGCCGTGGCCGACTGCCTGTCGGTGCCGCTGAGGATGCCCCTACCTGCCCGAGCGTCTCGGGCAGCCTGTGCCCGTCATAAGGGTTGCCCGCATGGAGCACATGCCCACCACCAGGCCTTCCTTGATGGTGATGACGATGCTGACCTTCACGCGGAACTCGTAGGGGGTTCTGGCTTTTTCCATGCTGATGCATGCCACCTCGGGTGCGTCCAGGGCGTACAGCCTGCTCTTGTCCCCGTGCCCTGGGTCAGAAGCGGTCAGTGCGCTGCAGCAGGCCCTGTGCATTGGCCTGAGCCGCTTCGGGAAGCAGGTGCAGTTGGCGGGCGACCTCGCGGTGCACCCGGGCGACACGGTTGCGCAGCGTGCGCACGACCTTCTTCATACGCTTGAACTGCTTGGCGTAGCGCCCGATCTGTGCGGCCTGGCGTGGTGCCACGCAGTTTTAGTTCTGGCACAGCTTGAACTCGTTGTCCTTTGCTTCCTTGACCAAGTGTTGGCGGCTCCTGTCCAGCAAGCGGCTTTCGGTGGGATGAGCGATGCCCTTGGGCATGACGGTCGTGTCCACGATCACCTGCTGTCTGCCGGCCTTCTGGATTACGCCGCCCCGCCTGGCAGCGTCGATGCTGGCCGCCAGTAGCGTCGCCACGCCTTCGTTGCCGACACGCTTTCTCCAACGCGTCAGGCTGGACGGGTCGATGGGCAGCTCGGTTTGCCGGTAAGTCTCGCCACAAAAGAGCTGCCAATATAACCTTATTGCCTTTGATAGGCTGGGCGCCATCTGACGAGCGTGGGGTTCAGTTTCCGCCGCCACTCTTCGCGGAAAGAGAACATAGCAGTCGTCGGGCTTCTATTCGTGCGCGCATCCACGCCTCCTTGGGGTGCATGGGGCCTTTAGCTTGAAGGCCAACGCTAGATGAATTACTGGCGTCTGACTTGTAGTAGTAGTCCCCGACAAACGTGCCCAACAAGAAAAAATCGGCTGGTGCTGACCATCCAATTCGAAGAAGAAGGTCGTAGTCC
>JAFEEH010000038.1 GCA_018241185.1 Pseudomonadota bacterium
CCAGCCGCGACGACGGCACCTGCCGCACCGCGAGCCGCGTGTTCGGCGCCGCGGCCCGCAGCCGCATGAGCAGGGGCTGCACGATCGCGGCTTCGCCATAGTCGGCGGCGGCGATGCGCCAGGTGGCAGTGGCCCGCGCCGGGTCGAAGGCGGCAGCGGGCGCGACCGCCTGCGCCAGCGATTCGAGCGCCTGCCGCAGGGGCGCCTGCAACTGCAGCGCACGCGTTGTCGGCCGCATGCCACGCGGGCCCGGCAGCAGCAGCGGGTCGCCCAGCGCCTCGCGCAGGCGCGCCAGCTGCGCGCTCACCGAGGGCTGCGACAGGTGCAGCCGTGCCGCGGCGCGGCTCACGTGGTTCTCGGCCAGCAGCACGTCCAGCGTCAGCAGGAGGTTGAGGTCGAGGCGGCGCAGGCGCTCGGTATCGTGCATGGCGATATCGGATATCGAGAGGATCGATTTCCAATATATCCCGTGCGCTTCTACGCTGCCTGTCTTGTTGAAAGAAGGCCCACGCCATGAACATCCTCCTCGTCCACGCCCATCCTGAATCCCGGTCCCTCAACGGCACCCTCGCGCACTTCATGCGCGAGCACCTCGAAGCGGCCGGGCACGCGGTCCAGGTCTCCGACCTGCACGCGATGCGCTGGAAGGCCTCGCTCGACGCCGAGGACTTTCCGGCGCGCGAGGCCGACACACCCTTCCGTCCCATGCATGACTCCCAGCGCGCGTTTGCCAGCGGGCAGCAGTCGGCCGACGTCGCTGCGGAGCAGGACAAGCTGCGCTGGGCCGACGTGCTGATCCTGCAGTTCCCGATGTGGTGGTTCTCGATGCCGGCGCGCCTCAAGGGCTGGGTGGACCGCGTGTACGCCCACGGCTTCGCCTACGGCGTGGGCGAGCACTCCGAACAGCGCTGGGGCGAACGCTACGGTGAGGGCGTGATGGCGGGCAAGCGCGCCATGCTGGTCGTCACCACCGGCGGGTGGGCGTCGCACTACGGCCCGCGGGGCATCAACGGGCCCATCGACGACCTGCTGTTCCCGATCCAGCACGGCATCCTGCACTACCCGGGTTTCGATGTGCTGCCGCCCTTCGTGGTCTACCAAAGCAGCCGCATGGACGCCGAGCGGCTGCAATGCACCCAGACCGAGTTGGCGCAGCGCCTGGACACGCTGGCCACCGCGGCGCCCCTGCCCTTTCGCCGGCAGAACGGCGGCGACTACGACATTCCGGCGCTCACGCTGCGCGCCCACATTGCGCCGGGGCGACATGGCGTGGGAGTGCACCTGCGCGGGCCCGGCGAGACGGCGCCCACCAGCGAGCGCCGGAATGAACAAGGGGCGCTATCGACTTGATAGCGCCCCGCGCAGGAATGGCGGGCCTTCAGGCCCGTTCTGGATCCGAAACCCGGGTCAGTGCGCCGGCACCAGGAAATCCTGGCTGATACGACCACCCAGCTCGTTCACGCGGTCGAGGAACTGGGTCAGGTACGCGTGCAGGCCGGTCGCGAGGATTTCGTCGACACGGCCGTACTGCAGCTCGGCGAGCAGCTTGCCGGCGCGGCGCTGGGTTTCGGCGCTCTGGTCATTGGCGACCTTGGCCAGGTTGGCGACCACCTCGCCGAGGCTGTGGTGCAGCGAACGCGGCATGTCGGCACGCAACACCAGCAGTTCGGCCACGCGCTCGGGCTTGATCACGTCGCGGTACACCTTGCGGTAGACCTCGAAGGCCGAAACGCTGCGCAGGATCGCGCTCCAGTGATAGAAGTCGTACTCTTGGTCGGCCTCGGTGGCGGCGCCGAAGAACTCACTGCCCACGGCGTGGAACTTCACGTCGACCAGGCGCGCCGTGTTGTCGGCCCGTTCGAGGAAGGTGCCCAGCCGCGAGAAGTAGAAGGACTCGTCCTGCAGCATGGTGCCCAGCGTCACGCCGCGCGACAGGTGCGAGCGGAACTTCACCCATTCGAAGAAGGCGCCGGGGTCGCGCTCGAAGCTGCCCGCGCGAAGCATGCGGTTCACGTCGAGCCACGTGGTGTTCTGTGTTTCCCAGGCCTCGGTCGTCAGGGCGCCACGCACGGCCCGCGCGTTCTCGCGCGCCGCGCGCAGGCAGGAGATGATCGACGAGGGGTTGTCCTCGTCCTTGACCATGAACTCCATCACGCCCTCGGGCGTCACGGTGTCGTACTTGGCAAAGTAGGCGGGACGCAGTTCGCTGATGGACAGCACGCCCTGCCAGCCCGATTGCGCCATCTCGGCAGACTGCGGCAGCAGCGAGGTCTGGTAGTTGATGTCCAGCATCCGCGCGGTGTTTTCGGCGCGCTCCGTGTAGCGGGACATCCAGTAGAGGTGGTCGGCGGTGCGTGAAAGCATGTGTGTGTCCTCCTCTTCTTCAGGACGCCTGCGTCTGTGTCTGCGACTGCCCGCCCTGGCTCTGCGACTGCGTGCCGAAGCGCTTGTCGGACTCGAGGATCCAGGTGTCCTTGGTGCCGCCGCCCTGCGAGGAGTTGACCACCAGGGAACCTTCCTTGAGTGCCACGCGCGTCAGGCCACCCGGCACCATCTGCACCTCCTTGGCCGACAGCACGAAGGGCCGCAGGTCGATGTGGCGCGGCGCGATGCCGGACTCGACGAAGGTGGGCGAGGTCGACAGGCTCAGCGTGGGCTGGGCGATGTAGCCGTCAGGCTTGGCGATCACGGCCTGGCGGAACTCCTCGATCTCGGCCTGCGTCGCGGCCGGGCCGATGAGCATGCCGTAGCCGCCGGCACCATGCACCTCCTTGACGACCAGGTCCTTGAGGTTGGCCAGCACATAGCCCAGGTCGTCCTTGTTGCGGCACATCCAGGTCGGCACGTTCTTGAGGATCGGCTTCTCGCCGAGGTAGAACTCGACCATCTTGGGCACGTAGGGGTAGATCGACTTGTCGTCGGCCACGCCGGTGCCCACGCCGTTGCAGATCACCACATTGCCCGCCTTGTAGGCGCGCATCAGGCCGGCACAGCCCAGCGTGGAATTGGGGCGGAACACCTCGGGGTCGAGGAAGTCGTCGTCCACGCGGCGGTAGATCACGTCGACCCGCTTCGGGCCGCGCGTGGTGCGCATGTAGACGAAGTCGTCCTTGACGAACAGGTCCTGGCCCTCGACCAGTTCGACGCCCATCTGCTGCGCCAGGAAGGCATGCTCGAAGTAGGCGCTGTTGTACATGCCCGGCGTGAGCACCACGACCGTGGGCTCGGCGGTGGCCGGCGGCGCGCTGGCGCGCAGCGTTTCGAGCAGCAGATCGGGGTAATGGGCCACGGGCGCCACCCGGTTCTGCGCGAACAGTTCGGGGAAGAGCCGCATCATCATCTTGCGGTTCTCGAGCATGTAGCTCACACCGCTGGGCACGCGCAGGTTGTCTTCGAGCACGTAGTACTCGCCCTTGCCGTCGGCATCGGGGGCACGGACGATGTCGATGCCCGAGATGTTGGAGTACACGTCGTTCGGCACGTTGACGCCGATCATCTCGGGCCGGAACTGCGCGTTGTTGTTGATCTGCTCCGAGGGAATGATCCCCGCCTTGACGATCTCCTGGTCGTGGTAGACGTCATGGATGAAGCGGTTGAGGGCATTGACGCGCTGCGCCAGCCCCTTCTGCATGCTCTCCCACTCGTGCGCCGGGATGATGCGCGGCAGCAGGTCGAAGGGGATGAGGCGCTCGGTGCCCGAGCCGTCCTCGTCCTTGGCGCCGTACACCGCGAAGGTGATGCCGACGCGGCGGAAGATCATCTCCGCCTCTTCGCGCCGCGAATTCATCACCTCTTGAGGTTGTTTCGCGAGCCACTGGTCGTAACGTTGGTAGTGCTGACGGATCGCGGCCCCTGCATAGGGCAGCCGCTCATACATTTCGTCGAATTTGTGCATGGACGACCAATCTCCTTGAGCCATAGCTTAGCAAGTTCAGGACCACCTTCATTGCGCCGGAGCTGACTTCGGTCAGGGCAACGGGGGCGGGCGATGCTGCCAGTAGCGCGCCGCCACCTGGCGCTCGCAGGCCAGGGCGGCGGGCACCTGGCTGCGCCAGCGCAGCGCGCCGCAGCGGGGCGAGTCGACGATCTCCACGCCGCGCTCCCGGTAGCGGGCCACCACCTCCGGGGCCGGATGGCCGAAGCGGTTGCGCCAGCCGCTCTGCACGACCACCAGGCGCGGCATCACGGCGTCGAGGAAGCCCGGGCTGGAGGAAGTCTTGCTGCCATGATGCGGCGCCAGCAGCAGGTGGGCCTGCAGTGTCTGGCCCACGCGCGCGACCAGCGCCGCCTCCTGCGCCTTCTCGATGTCGCCGGCCAGCAGCACCCTGGCCCCGGCGTGGCCGACGCGCAGCACGCAGGACACGGCGTTGGGTTTTGTCGCGGTGGCGTAGTCGGCCGGCAGCGGGTGCAGCACCTCGAAGCGCACGCCGTCCCAGTCCCAATGCTGGCCGGCCTCGCAGCGCACGGCGGGCCGCAACGCCTGCAACGGGTGCCCGGTCTCGATCGAGCTCAGCAGCGCCGCCTGCGGCTGCATGGCCAGCACGGCTGCCGCGCCGCCGGTGTGGTCGATGTCGCGGTGGCTCAGCACCACGGTGTCGAGCGACACGCCCTCGGCGCGCAGCAGCGGCACCAGCACCCGGTGCCCGGCATCGCTCTCCAGGCTGTAGCGCGGGCCGGCGTCGTACAGCAGGCTGTGCGTGGCGGTGCGCACGATGACGGCATTGCCCTGGCCCACGTCGGCGGCCAGCAACTCGAACTCGCCCACCGGCGGCCGGGCCGCCGGCCACAACAGCACCGGTGCGATGAGCGGCAGGCCGAGCAGCCGCATCGGCAGCGGCAGGCGCATCGCGATCAGCAGGCCGCCCGCGACACCGGCGATGGCGGCCCACAGGGCCGGCGCGGGCGTCGACACGGTGGCGCCGGGCAGCGCCGCCAGCGCCTGAAGCACCCACCCGAGCGCTTGCACCGCCCAGGCCGCAGCCTGCCACAGTGGCGGGCAGAGGATGCCCAGCATGCCCAGCGGCGTGACCACCAGCGTCACCCACGGGATCGCCACCGCATTGGCCAACAGCCCGACCACCGACACCTGCTGGAACAGCAGCAGCGACAGAGGCGCCAGCGCCAGCGTGACGATCAGCTGCTCGCGCACCAGGTGCCAGACTTTTGAGCCGAATCGGGCTGCAGCGCCTGTCCCGCCTGCGCGGGGCGCTCCTGAATCCGTAGCAAACAGTACCCCCACGGCGACGAAACTGAGCCAGAAGCCGGCCTGCATCAGCGCCCACGGGTCGAGCGCCACCACCCCCGCGCACACCGCCAGCCAGGCGAAGGGCCAGGGCCAGCGCCGGGCCGACAGGCGCAGCAGGGCGGCCAGCGCCAGCATCCACACCGTGCGCTGCGAGGGCACGCCCCAGCCGCTGAAGAGCGCGTAGAGCGCCGCCAGCCCGACGCCGCCCACCAACGCAGCATGCGGCGCCGGCCAGCGCAGCAACAGGCGCTGGCTGCGGCGCCACATCCAGCCGACCACCGCCGCCGCCAGCCAGGCGAACATCGTCACATGCAGGCCTGAAATGCTCATCAGGTGGGCCACGCCGGTGGCGCGGAAGACGTCCCAGTCGCCCCGGTCGATGGCGGCCTGATCGCCCGTGACCAGCGCCGCGATCACGCCGGCCAGGCGCCGGTCG
>JAFEEH010000039.1 GCA_018241185.1 Pseudomonadota bacterium
CAGATCTACAACCAAGAGCGACCGCACCTGTCGCTCAAAATGCGAACGCCCGATGCTGTGCACCGGGCGTCTGTGGCCGGCTGAACGCCGGCTGTTTGGGTGTCAACGCAATTCAGGACGGGTCAACAGGTGTGGCTTCGCCGGCGCCACGTCTTGATCTGCCGGCCTGGGACACAGAAGATCCGGCAGACCCTGGCGTTTGGGCCAGCGCTCAATGACCCGGATCGGTCGCAGCACCAGCACATCATGGAAATTCGCAGGTTCAGGTGGGGTGACGAGGCCGCGTTGTTCGGCGTGTACTTTTCTGCCATTCACGACATTGCCTCCCGTGACTACACGCCTGAACAGGTCCAGGCGTGGGCTCCGGCGGACCTCGACACGGAACTCTGGCGCGATCGCATGCGTGGTATTCGCCCCTTCGTGGCTGAGATCGATGACCGGGTCGTCGGCTATGCAGACGTCCAGCCGAGCGGGCACATCGACCACTTCTTCGTGTCGGGCGCTCATCAGCGTCGCGGCATCGGGGCCGCCCTGATGGCGCGGATTCACGAAGAGGCCCGGTCCCTCGGACTGTCTGAACTCACGTCGGATGTGAGCGAGACGGCCGAGCCATTCTTCGCGCACTACAGATTCGAGGTGGTCGAGCGGCGCTTTCCCGTGCTTCGGGGCGTGACGCTTGAGAATGCCTTGATGCGCAAGGTGCTCGTGACAGAGGGCTGAACGCCCGTCCCCGGCGCTGTGTTCGGCAGAATGCGCCAACAGCAGCCGATCACGCCATGACGATGGTCACCGCTCAGCATGCGAGTACGGCACAGCCGTGGAGGACTCTTGATGACAGCCATCTCCACTACATCCAGCATTCGCTGTGGAAACAGCCTGCCTTTCGTTTTGTTCGGCGGCATGAACGTGCTGGAGTCTCGCGAACTCGCTCTTCGGGTGTGCGAACACTATGTTCAGGTCACGCAGCGCCTGGGCATTCCATACGTGTTCAAGGCCAGCTTCGACAAGGCCAATCGGTCCTCCATCCATTCCTACCGCGGTCCTGCCATGGAGGAGGGCTTGGACATCCTGCGTGGCATCAAGGAGCGCTTCGGCGTGCCGGTGATCACCGACCTGCACGAGCCATGGCAAGCGCAGCCGGTGGCGGAAGTGGCGGACGTCCTCCAGCTTCCCGCGTTCCTGGCTCGACAGACGGACCTGGTCGTTGCCATGGCCAAGACCGGCCGCGTCGTCAACATCAAGAAGCTGCAGTTCCTCAGCCCGTCGCAGACGTGCACATCGTCGAAAAATTCCGCGAGGCGGGCAACGACCAGGTGCTGCTGTGCGAGCGGGGGGCGAGCTTCGGCTACGACAACCTGGTCGTGGACATGCTGGGCTTCGGCGTGATGAAGCAGATGACCGGAGACCTGCCGATCATCTTCGACGTGACGCACGCGCTGCAGCAGCGTGGGACCGGTGACGCCGCTTCGGGCGGGCGCCGGCAGCAGGTGGTGGAACTGGCCCGCGCCGGCATGGCGACGGGACTCGGCGGCCTCTTCCTGGAGGCACACCCGGACCCGGACCGCGCCAGGTGCGACGGCCCGAGTGCCTTGCCGCTCGGCAGGCTCGAACCCTTCCTGCGGCAGATCAAGGCGATCGACGAGTTGGTGAAGTCTTTCGAGCCCTTGGAGATCAACTAGCGGGCTGGATGGCCGCCGATGGACGCTCACGCACGTCGGCATTCGGGGTGGCAGCCGGAGCGACGGTTTGCGCGGGGCGACGCTCATGCCGTCTGTTCGCGACGCTCCAATCCGCTCCTTCGATTCCGAACTTTCGGATTGAAGCAGAAAGCCGTGAGACGCGGAGGCGCCGAGTGGAGACGCTTTGCCAAGACCTTGATGAACGAAGGATCGTTCGCGACATGGGCATTCGAAAGGCGCAGACTGCTGTGCCCGATGCGACCCAGACCGGTTGCGCGTCGTTGAACGAAAGGAAGCATGTCATGGTCACAGTCGCATTGTTCGTTCGTCTGGAAGCGAAACCAGGCAAAGAGAAGGAGGTCGAAGCTTTCCTCGAGAGTGGTCTTCCGCTCGTCATGGAAGAACCCGCCACCACCGCCTGGTTTGGTATCCGCCTGGGGCCGACCACCTTCGGGATCTTTGACGCCTTTCCGAATGAAGCCGGCCGGCAGGCGCATCTGTCCGGCAAGGTCGCGGCGGCCCTGATGGCACAGGCGGGTGCGTTGTTCTCCGAGCCGCCGTCCATCGAGAAGGTGGACGTGCTCGCGGCAAAGCTGCCCGGCTGAACCATCCCGCCAAAGCGCTTCAGCCTTGGTTTGTGCAGGCGCGGCTGCGTGGGGTCTGTGCCGCCATCGTGGCGAGGGAGGCTGTGCGGGTCTCGGCAATCCGTGCACTTGGGACCGGCCGCAGCATGCGCGCGTTGGCGTCGAGCCCGCCGTGGCTTGCAAACAGGGGACCCGTCCCACAGCGGGTGTCAGTCGACTCCCGTCAGCAGCAGGCCGGCCTCGTAAGCGCCCCGCGCGGCCGATTTGATGTCTTCGAGGAGCGTCTTCACGCGCGCCTGCGCCTCTCGCGGAGCGGGGGCGTCAAGCGGGCACATGAGGTGGTGCACGACGCCCATCAGGATCCTTGACGACTCAAGGCTCTTGCGTGCGGCCATGCGCTCTCGCCAGGGGAGCGCCAACGTCAATGCGTCGTCGCTGTCGAATCGTGCAAGCATGACATCGATCGTCCGCTGCGCGGCGGCCATGTCCGGCACTTCAGGTGTCCTCATCGAATCTCCATCAACAAGCCGGGGGCCGGCCAACAAACCGTGGAAGTCCGGAGTCTTGTCAATCGAGGGCCTGCTGAACAGGGCCAGTTGGGACGCATTGGGGCGGGCCAGCGCCGTCGAGATGCGGCGTGCGGCCCTGCAAGGACCCGAACGAAGTGGAAAGCTTCGGGTACCACCGATGGCCTGCCACCAGCCCCCGCCACGGAATGAGGCGATGGCTTTGCCGAAGCACAGAGCGGACAATCACCCGCGGCCCCTCAATCTGCTTGAGTGGAGTCATGACCCTCTACGAACGCTGCGCAGACGACATTGCGGAGTTGATCCGCAACGGCATCCTGCGGCCGGGCGACAAGTTGCCATCCGTGCGCGAAGCAAGCCTGGCGCGTGGCCTGAGCCGGTCGACGATCTTTCAGGCCTATTACCGCCTCGAGGCCAGCGGATTGATCGAAGCGCGCGCGCGTTCGGGCTACTACGTCAGATCGGTCAACCTGCCAGACACCGCTCCGGAGCCGCGCGATTCGACGCCGGATGGCGTGGTGAAGGACGTGGACATCGGCCAGACGGTCTTCGAGTTGCTCGGCTCGATGAACCGACGCGATTTCGTGCCGCTCGGCTCGGCGTTCCTCAGCCCGTCGCTTTGCCCGATCACGCGGCTTGCGCGGCACCTTGGAAGTGCGATGCGTGGCTTCGATCCCTGGCGCTTGATCGAGGACCTCGCTCCGTGCAACGAGTCGCTGCGCCGCCACATCGTCTTGCGCTATGGCATGGATGGCATGGCCGTCGCTCCCACCGAGGTCGTGTTGACCAATGGTGCGATGGAGGGGCTGAACCTGAGCCTGCAGGCGGTCACGCAGCCCGGAGATGTGGTGCTCGTCGAGTCGCCGACTTTCTACGCCGCGCTGCAGGCGCTCGATCGGCTGAAACTGCGCGCGCTGGAAGTCGCAACATCGCCCGCCTGGGGCTTGGACATCGACGCTGTGGAGCGAGCGATCAAGCGCCAGCGGATTTCAGCGTGCTGGGTCATGCCCAATTTCCAGAATCCCCTGGGCAGCTTGATGCCCGACGAACGAAAGATGGCGCTGGTTGCACTGCTTGCGGAACAGGACATTCCCCTGATCGAGGATGACGTGTACGCCGAGCTCTACTTCGGCGCCAGGAAGCCGCTTCCGGCCAAGGCCTGGGACACCCGGGGACTCGTGCTCCACTGCGGCTCTTTCTCCAAGTGCCTGGCTCCCGGCTACCGCGTCGGCTGGGTTGCGGGCGGACGCTTCGCAGCGCGGATCGAGCAGATGCGCCTCATGTACACGCTCTCGCCGTCCATTCCGTCGGAGGCAGCCATTGCCGCCTATCTCGACCGTGGTGGCTACGACCGGCATCTGCGTCGGCTGCGCGCAGTGCTTGTCCGCTATCGAGCGATGGCCATGGAAGCGGTCCGGACCCACTTTCCCGTCGGGACGAGCATGTCGGTGCCGCAGGGCGGCTACTTCCTGTGGCTCGAAATGCCCGAAAGCGTGGACGCATCCAGGCTGCACGCCTTGGCACGCGAGCGCGGCATCAGTTTGGCGCCGGGGTCGCTGTTCTCGAGCGCATCGCGCTCTGCGCATTGCCTGCGACTGAACTACGGCCATGCCGGCGATCCACGCTTTGCGCGCGCCATGCAGACCGTCGGACAGCTCGCCGTGGGCATGTCGCCCGGCTGAGCCTGCAGGCTCAGCGCGCGCCGAGCGCCGTCAGATGCACCACCCGGTCCGCCCGCGCCGCCGCCGCCTCGGAATGCGTCACCAGCACCAGCGCCGCGCCCTGGCTGCGCGCTTCGGCTGCCAGCACGTCCATCACGCGGGCAGCGGTGGCGGGGTCGAGGTTGCCGGTCGGCTCGTCGGCCAGCAGCAGGGTGGGGCGGTGGACCAACGCGCGGGCGATGGCCACGCGCTGCAGCTGGCCGCCGCTGAGCTGCTGCGGCAGGCGCGCGCCCAGGCCGTCGAGGCCGACGACGCGCAGCATGTCCCGCACACGCGTCTGCCGTTCGGCGGCGTCGGCTTCGCCCAAGAGCATCAGGGGAAGCGCGACGTTCTGCGCCACGTCCAGGTGCGGCAGCACATGAAAAGCCTGGAACACGAAACCGACCTGGCGCCGCCGCCACAGCGCGCGCGCATCGACGTCCAGCGTGCCGAGGTCGGTGCCGTCGACCACGATGCGGCCGGCGTCCCAGTGGTCGAGGCCTGCCACGCAGTTCAGCAGCGTGGACTTGCCCACGCCCGATTCGCCCACGATGGCAACGAACTCGCCCGGTGCGACATCGAAGCTCACGTCGCGGAACACGGCGATGCGATCGGGCGGCTCGCCATAGTGCTTGGCGAGCGATTCGATCCGCAGGCGAGGTGGGGGTGTTGTCATGTCGCGCAGGCCCCCATCCGCTGCACGGCCTGCGCGGTCGCGTTCGGCGCATCGCAGGCAATGACGGTGCGCGCCGGCATGCTGCGCAGCCAGGTGATCTGCCGCTTGGCCAACTGGCGGGTGGCAGCGATGCCCTTGTCGCGGAAGGCGGCGATGGCGCCCGCATCGGGCCGGTCGCCTGCCGTGTCGAACAGCTCCCACGCCTGGCGGTAGCCCACGCAGCGGATCGCGGGCAGGTCGGCGTGCAGGTCGCCGCGCGCGCGCAGGGCGCGCACCTCGTCGAGGAAGCCCGCGTCCAGCATGGCGTCGAATCGTTGCGCGATGCGCGCGTGCAGCCAGGCGCGGTCCTGCGGTTCCAGGGAAAAAAGGGCTGCAGCGCCCGCCCCATCTGCGTGGTCAGCTATGGTTTTTGTAGCGTCCGGCATCGCAGCAGTGCGCTGGTGGAAGTCGGAGATCGGCCGCCCCGTGCTGTGCCACACCTCCAGGGCGCGCTGGATCCGCTGACTGTCGTGCGGCGCCAGGCGCGCGGCGGTGCGCGGGTCGACCTCGGCCAGGCGCGCGTGCAGCGCGGGCCAGCCGTGGGCGGCAGCCTCGGCGTCGAGCATGGCGCGCACGGCGGCGTCGGCGGCAGGCATGGCGTCGATGCCGTCGATCAGCGCCTTGAAGTACAGCATGGTGCCGCCCACCAGCAGCGGCAGCGCGCCGCGCGCACGGATGGCGTCGATGAGCTGCGTCGCGTCGGCCGCGAAGGCAGCGGCGCTGTAGCTTTCGCTCGGGTCGCGGATGTCGACGAGGTGATGCGGCACCTGCGCGCGCTCGGCGGCGCTGGGCTTGGCGGTGCCGATGTCCATGCCGCGGTAGACCAGCGCGGAATCGACGCTGACGATCTCCACCGCGCGGCGCGGCGCCAGGTGGGCGGCCAGCGCCAGGGCCGCGGCGGTCTTGCCGCTGGCGGTGGGGCCGGCCAGGCCGATCCAGCGCGGGGTGTCCCGGTCAGCGGGCATGCTGGCCTCCGCCGAAGCGCGGCACCACCGTCCAGGCCAGCACCGCAATGCAGCCGCTCCAGAACCAGATGCCCAGCGCCAATGGGCGCGTGGTGCCGTCCATGTGGGTGCCCAGCCATCCGCCGATGCCGAAGGCGGCGAGCATCATGATGAAGCCGTTCAGCGCCGAGGCCGCGCCTGCCGCCTGCGGGAAGGGGCCCACGGCGCCGGTCTGCCCGCAGGGCTGGTGCACGCCGTGGCCCAGCATCACCAGCGTGAGCGGCGCGGCGATGGCCCACACCGTCTGCACGCCGGCCAGCGCCAGGGCGCCCATGAGCGTGCCACCGGCCAGGCTCAGCACCGCGCCGCGCGCGACGCTGCCGCGCACGCCGTGCCGCGCCAGCCAGTGCCGGCACAGGAAGGTGCCGGCGATGTAGGCCAGCGAATTCCACAGCATCACCAGCCCGTAGCCGGTGCGCGACAGCCCCAGCACCTGCAGGAACACGAAGGACGACGACGCGAGGAAGGTAAACAACAGCCCGTAGGCCGCCGTGGTGAGCGCCGAGAAGGTGAGGAAGGTCGGGTGCCGCAACACCGTGCCCCAGGTGCGCACGATGGCGGAGGGGCGCAGCGCGTTCGCGTCGGGCCGCGGCAGCGATTCGCGAAGACGAAGTGCCACCAGCGCCAGCGTGGTGACGCCGAAGAGCGCCGGCACGGCCAGCGCGAAGCGCCAGCCCAGCCCGTCGGTGACCAGGCCGCCCACCGGCGCGCACAGGCAGGCGATGACGCCCAGGCCCGTGAGGGCACGCGACATCACGCGCGCACCTTCGGCCGGCTGGTACAGGTCGCGCACGATGGCGCGCGCCGCCATCACCGCCGCGCCCATGGCCGCGCCCTGCAGTGCGCGCAGCGCGATCAGTCCTTCGATCGTCGGCGCGAGCGCGGTGCCGGCAGCGGCCAGCACGTACGCCGACAGTCCCGCAAGCAGCACGGGTCGGCGGCCGAAGCGGTCCGACAGCGGGCCCAGCACCAACTGCGAGACGCCGAAGGCCAGCAGGAGCGCGGTGAGGGTGAGTTGCGCATGCGCGATGCGCGCGCCGAAGCCGGCCGTGAGCGCGGGCAGCGCCGGCAGGTACAGATCGGTGGTGACGGGCTGGATGCCCAGCAGCAGCGCCAGGACAAGCACCAGAACGCCCGGCGTCGTCGCACGGCGATCGGAGGGCGGGGAGTCGTCGGGAGCTGCCGCGCCCGCGGCACCGGGGCGGGCCGGCGCGTGGGGCGGGGCCATGGGTCTGAGGGTAGCAAATGGGCGCAGCAGGCCTTCGGCGCCGCGGCGCGTGGTCACCGGTGCACCGCGAGGCTCAGCGCCGATGGCCCAGCGCGAGGATCGACAGGCCCGAGGCCACGAAGGCCAGGCCCGCGCCCACGTTGAGGCCGGCGGTCACGCGCGGGCGTTGCGCCAGCCAGCGCGACAGGCGCGCCGCCGAGCTGCCCAGCAGCGAGAAGATGATGGCAGTGGCCACGGCGAAGATCGCGCCGTAGACCAGCATCTGCACTGCCACCGGTCCGCGCGCGGCGCTCACGAACTGCGGAATGAAGGCCAGCACGAACAGGCCCGGCTTCGGGTTGAGCACGTTGGACAGCAGCCCGGTGAGGAACACGCGCTCCAGTGGCTGGTGCGCCGTGGGTTCGAAGGCGATGAGGTTGCGCGCCGTGAGCGCCTTGATTCCCAGCCACAGCAGGTAGGCCGCCCCGGCGAGCTTGACGGCCCAGAAGGCCGTGGGCGAAGCCTGGATCACGAGCGTGAGCCCGAGCGTGGCGGCCACCGTGTGGCACATGATGCCGAGGCCGGCGCCGACCGAGGACAGCACTGCGGCCGTGCGCCCCTGGCTCAGGCCGCGACCGATCGCGAGGAGGTTGTCGGGGCCCGGCGCGAGGACGACGAGCAGCACGGCGGCGAAGTAGGCGAGCAGGGTGTCGGCGGGGAACATGGGCGTGAACGCGTGCGCAGAACGGAGCCCGGCATTGTCGCGCTGATGCGCAACACCCACCTCCGGCGCGCGGCGCCCGGGCCGCGGCTCAGATCGCCTGCGTCGTCCGCGGTGCGCGGGCGCGCACCTCGCGCGCCGTGGGGGCGCGCGGCGCAGGGGCCGGGGTGGCGACGGGCGCCGACTCGTCGCCGGCGACGACCGGGGCGGGCTCCTTCATCTGGAACAGCTGGCTCAGCGCGGCCTTGTACTGCACCTCGCCGATCGAGTTGGTGTTGTGGTGCGAACCGCCCTCGACCAGCACGAACATCTTCGGACCTGTGGCGGCGTCGTAGAGCTTGCGGCCCAGCGTCGGGTTGATCAGCGTGTCGTTCGAGCCGTGCACCACCAGCAGCGGCGAGCCGATGGTCTTGACCTTGTTGATCGCCTCGAAGCGCTGCGTGACCAGGGCGCTGAAGGGCAGCCAGCCCCACTTGAAGCTGCTCACCACGTCGGTGATCGAGGTGAAGGTGCTCTCGACGATGACGCCGCTCTCGTCGTTGACGTGCGACGCCAGATCGATGCCGATGGCGCCGCCGAGCGAGTGGCCGAAGATGTAGCGGTGCTGCTTGGGATACTTCCTGGCCAGCCAGTCCCAGGCGGCTCGGGCGTCCTCGCGGGCCGAATCCTCGGAAGGCAGCGCCTTGGTGCTCTTGCCGAAGCCGCGATAGTCGATGGCCAGCACCGAAAAGCCCAGCTCATGCATGCGCTGGATGCGCGGGGCCGATCCGGCCACGTTGTAGCGCGCGCCGTGCAGGTACAGCATCACCGGACGGTCGGGCGTCATGGGGGCGTCGCCCAGCCACAGGCCATGCAGGCGGGCCGGCTGGCCCGTCACCGTGGACTGGTAGTCGATCCACACGTCCTGCATGCCGGCCGTCATGGCGGCGGTGTTGCCCCAGCTGCGGTCGCTGGGCTGGAAGATCCATTCGCGCTGGCGCTCGTCGAGGGTCGAGCAGCCGGCCGCGAGCAGCGCGCAAAGTGAGATGGCCGATGCGAACAGGGACCAGCGTTTCATTGGGCAGAAAGAGAGCGATAGCCGGTCGAAAGTTCAAACCGATTGACCGGGAATGGACCGACACCACATCCTGGTAACTCCCCGAAACAACGCTCTGCGACGTCTGCAACGGACCATGCAACGGGCGTGCCCGCGTGTCGGATGACAGAGGAAAACCCTGTCAGTCTCCGCAAGTAACCGCTTTCAGGCGCGGAAATTAACCGGAAAGGCCGCGAAAAACCACAGGGCGAGCCCGGATGTCCATGCCTGGAGCCCACCCGCTCGGCGGTCGCGGGCATGCAGACGGTTACAGACGCGCCGGGCTCAGCGTCCGCGCAGGAACAGGGCGTCGAGTTCGCGAACGCTCAGCTGCCGCCAAGTCGGCCGGCCGTGGTTGCACTGGTCGGACCGCTCGGTGGCTTCCATCTGGCGCAGCAGGGCATTCATCTCCTCGAGGGTGAGGCGACGGTTGGCCCGCACCGCGCCGTGGCAGGCCATGGTGCCCAGCAGCTCGTTCTGGGCGCGCTGCACCACGGTGCTGGCGTCGTGCTGCGCCAGCTCGGCCAGCACGCTGCGCGCCAGCTCCACCGGATCGCCGTCGGCAAGCGAACTGGGCACCGCCCGCACCGCCAGGGTGCGCGGGGAGAAGGGCGTGATCTCCAGGCCCAGCGTGGGCAGCACCTCGGCGCAGGCTTCGGCGGTGGCGACCTCCTGCGGCGTGGCGGCGAAGGTGGCGGGGATGAGCAGGGGCTGGCTGGCCATCTTTCCACCGTCTGCGGCGCCGTCGAGCTGCACCTTGAGCCGCTCGTAGACGATGCGCTCGTGCGCGGCGTGCATGTCGACGATCACCAGGCCCTGGCTGTTCTCGGCCAGGATGTAGATGCCGTGCAGTTGGGCGAGCGCGCGGCCCAGCGGCCAGGCGTCGTCGGGCGCGCCCGCTGCGGCGGCGGGCTGCGGTGCCACGAAGGCTGCGGTCGGCGCGGCGAAGGCGGCGCGGTCGTCGCCCGATTGCGGGCGGTTGGCCGCGGCGGGCGCGGCAGGCCACATGGCCGCCATGTCGCCCACCCCGCGTTCCGCTACGAAATTGATAGCTGGTTGCGCCCACGGGGCGGGCGTTGCGGGCACATTTGGCTTGAAAAGCGGCACCGGCCGGCCAGTGGTGGCTTCGGGGTCCGTTGCGCCGCCGGCGCGCGGCGCGGCCAGCGCGTTCTCGATTGCGCGGCGCACCGCCTGGTGCACCTCGCGCCCGTCGCGAAAGCGCACCTCGATCTTGGTCGGGTGCACGTTCACGTCCACGCGTGCGGGATCGATCGCCAGGTGCAGCGCGAAGACGGGCTGGCGCTGGCCGTGCAGCACGTCTTCGTAAGCGCTGCGCACCGCGTGCGCGAGCACCTTGTCGCGCACGAAGCGGCCATTGACGTAGAAGTACTGCTGGTCGCCCCGCGAGCGCGCCACGTCCGGCACGCCGGCATAGCCGCTCACCCGCACCGGGCCCACGCCGTGGTCGACCGGCACGCTCTGGGCCACGAAGTCGTCGCCGAACACGTCCGCCAGCCGACGGGCGGTGTCGGCGGCCGGTCGCCATTGCTCGACCAGCTTGCCCTCGTGCCAGACCGCGAAGCCGACGTCGGGCCGCGCCAAGGCGTGGCGGCGCACCGCTTCCAGGCAGTGGGCGAGCTCGGTCGCGTCGGTCTTGAGGAACTTGCGGCGCGCCGGCGTGGCGTAGAACAGTTCTCGCACTTCCACCGTGGTGCCGCGCGAGCGTGCCACCGGACGCAGCTCGCCGGTGCGGCCGTCGAGCAACCAGGCGCTGTCGGCGTCCTCATGGCGCGAGAGCACGCTCATGTCCGCGATGGCGTTGATGGCGGCCAGCGCCTCGCCCCGGAAGCCCATGGTGCCGACCGATTCGAGGTCGTCGAGGCTCGCGATCTTGCTGGTGGCGTGGCGGCGCAGGGCGATCGGCAGTTCTTCGCGCGGAATGCCGGCGCCATCGTCCTCCACGGAGATCAGGCGCACGCCGCCTGCGAGCAGGCGCACCGTGACCTGCGTGGCGCCGGCATCGAGCGCGTTGTCGACCAGCTCCCGCACCGCCGAGGCCGGTCGCTCGACCACCTCGCCGGCCGCAATCTGGCTGATCAGCTCGTCGGGCAGTTCACGGATGGGGCGTCGGTCGCCAGGCGGCGTCGGCAGGGAAGAGGGAAGGGCGCTCACCGGAAGATTCTAGGAGTCGGCCTGCAGGAGGGTCTTGAACATCACATGCGCATCGACATACCCGTGCGCGGGGTGCCGGAATGCGCCCGGCAGCGTGCCCACGATGTCGAAACCGAGGCGCTGCCACAGCCGGACGGCGCCCTCGTTGGTGGACACGACGAAGTTGAACTGCATGGCGCGAAAGCCCATCCGGCGCGCCTCGTCCTGCGAGTGCTCGCACATCGCCGCCGCCACGCCGCGCCCGCGCGCCGCATCGGCCGTCACGTAGCCGCAGTTGCAGACGTGGGCGCCCTGGCCGGGCTGGTTGGGTTTGATGAAATAGGTGCCCAGGACCGTGCCGTCCGCGTCGCAGGCCACGAAGGTGGCGGCCGGGGCCTCGACCCAGGCGGCGCGTGCGGCGGGCTCGGGCATGTCGGGCGGATAGCTGTAGGTGTCGGCGCGCGCGAAGGTGGGCGCCAGCAGGGCCCACACGGCGGGCCAGTCGGCGGCTTCGAGGGGCCGGATGACGAACGGGGAATTCGGGGAGGCGGTGGTCATGGCCCCGGGATAATGCCAGCCCCATGGACATCGTCGCCTTCCTCATCGATTTCATCCTGCACGTCGACAAGCACCTCGAGGCTTTCGTCGTCGCCTACGGCATGTGGGTGTACGCGCTGCTCTTCCTGATCGTGTTCGTCGAGACGGGGGTGGTGGTCATGCCCTTCCTGCCCGGCGATTCGCTGCTTTTCATCGTCGGCGCGCTGTGCGGGGCAGGGCTGATGAGCTACGGTCTGGCTGTGCCCATCCTCATCGTCGCGGCGGTGCTGGGCGACCAGTGCAACTTCAGCATCGGCCGCTACTTCGGACCGAAGGTGTTCCAGTGGGAGAACTCGCGCTTCTTCAACAAGAAGGCCTTCGACCAGGCGCATGCCTTCTACGAGCGCTATGGCGGTATCACGATCGTGCTGGCGCGCTTCATGCCCTTTATCCGCACCTTCGCGCCCTTCGTGGCGGGCGTGGCGGCGATGGGCCGGGCCAAGTTCACGGCGTACAACGTCGGCGGTGCGCTACTGTGGGTGATCGGCATCTGCACGGCCGGCTATTTCTTCGGCAACCTGCCCTTCGTCAGGGAGCACCTGGACAAGATCATCTGGGGGCTGATCATCGTGCCGGGGCTGATCGCGATCTTCGGCGCGTGGCGCGGCTCACGCGCCGGCAAGGCTGCGCCCACGCCCTGAGCGGGATCGAGAAGGAGAAGCGAAAAAGAAAAAGGCGCGTGCAATGGACGCGCCTTTTTCGCTGTCGATGGTCGCTCAGTAACGCGGACCGTTGTTCGGGTAATAGCCCGAGCCCGGCGGGTAGTACTGCTGCTGGTTGTAGTAGTTGCGTTCGTCAACGCTGCGGCCCACCTGGTTGCCGATGACCCCGCCGATGGCTGCGCCACCCAGCGTGGCACCGGTGTTGCCGCCGATAGCGTTGCCAACCACCGCGCCGCCGAGTGCGCCGATGCCGGTGCCGAGGTTCTGATTAGGGCCGCTCGCGCAGCCTGCGAGTGCCAGTACAGACGACGTGGCGGCTGCGGCGATCCAGAGACGAGTGTTGATCATGAGGTCCACCTTTTCAGTGAGTGATGGACTCATCTTGCGCAAGACACCTGTACCAAGGATGTAGGAACCGGCCGATGGCCCCTGTGCGACGGCAAGGGCCGTCCCTTGTACGGCGGCGCCTTGGCGCTTCGCGCACCCGCTGCGCCACGGCCCCTCAAAGCTGGCGGCTGCGCGCCAACGGCGGGTTCTGTGCGAAATAGCGCTGAATGCCGCGCATCAGCGCGTCGGCCAGGTTTTCCTGGTAGGCGACGGTGCGCAGTTTGGCTTCTTCCTCGGGGTTGCTGATGAAGGCGGTCTCGACCAGCACGCTGGGAATGTCGGGCGCCTTGAGCACCGCGAAGCCGGCCTGCTCGACACTGCCCTTGTGCAGGCGCGCACCGATGCCCTTGATCTCGCCCAGCATGGCGGTGCCGAGCCTGAGGCTGTCGTTGATCTGCGCCGTGGTGCTCATGTCGAGCAGCGCGCGCTGCACCTGTGCCTCGTGCTCGCCGACATTGACGCCTCCGACGCGGTCGGCCTGGTTTTCCTTGTTGGCCAGCCAGCGCGCGGCGCTGCTGGAGGCGCCGCCCTGGCTGAGCGCGAAGACGCTGGCGCCGCGCGCGGCCGGTGTCGTGAACGCATCGGCATGGATGCTCACGAACAGGTCGGCCTGCACGCGCCGAGCCTTCTGCACGCGCACTTGCAGGGGCACGAAGAAGTCGGCGTCGCGCGTGAGGAAGGCGCGCATCGGGTTGCCGTTCACGCTGGCCGCATTGATGCGGTCGCGCAGCCGGTGCGCGACCTGCAGCACGATGTCCTTCTCGCGCGTGCCGGCGGGGCCCGTGGCACCGGGGTCTTCGCCGCCATGGCCGGGATCGAGCGCGACGATGATGATGCGGTCGGTGCGGCTGGCGGTGGCCGTGTTGGGCACCGGCCGCGAGGGCGCAGGTGCCGGGGCGGGGCTCACGGGTGCGGTACCGACCACGGGCGGCAGCGGCGCGGGCGCCACGAGGTTTGGCGTGTCGCGCGTGGCGGGGCCCGATGGCGGCGACGGCTTCATCGACTGCTGCGCCATCAGTTCGCCCAGCGGATCGGCTGCAGGCGCCGCGGGGCGCACGGGCGGCGGCGCTTCGCCGGGGCGGGCCAACTCGCGCGGCGCCACGCCGGCCACGGTGGTGTCGCTGCCGCCGCCGCGCGTGTCGCGCAGGCGTTCGGCGATCAGCGATTCGAGCGGGTCGACGGCCTGCGCGGGATACAGGTCGAGCACCAGCCGGTCGCGGTAGGCGGCCACCGGCGCGAGCGAGAAGACCTGTGGCAGCACGGCCTGCTTGAGGTCGAACACGATGCGCACGACCGAGGGCGCGTTCTGCCCCACGCGCAGGCCGGCGATGTAGGGGTCGTCGTGCCGCACCTTGCCCACCAGCTCGCGCAAAGCGGGGTTGAGGTCGATGCCCTTGATGTCCACGGCCAGCCGCGGCGGGCTGCCTACCACCAGCTGCTGCGTCTGCAGCCGGCCATCGGATTCGATGGTGATGCGCGTGTAGTCGTTGGCGGGCCACACGCGCACGGCGACGATGGTGGCGCCGCGGGCGATCTGCTGCGCGCCCAGCAACAGCACCAGCGTGCCGGCCTTGAGCAGCTGGCGGCGCGCGGCGTCGTTGGCGGACGGAGAGGGGAGGTCTTCTGATCGGCTCATGCAGCGGTGGCGGCAGCCAGCAGTTCGCGTCCGCGCGCAGTGTGGGCGTGCAACGTGACAGTGCGGAGATCGTCGTCGCTCATTGCTTCTATTTTAATAGCAAGGTCCGCAATCGGGATGCGCCCTGCGGCATTGTTCGGCCATTCGGCGAGCTTCAGGCCCGGCGCCGCGAAGATGTCGCGGAAGCCCGCGTCGTCCCACTCGCGCGGGTCGCCGAAGCGGTAGAAGTCGAAGTGATGGAGGGTCAGGCCGTCGGGCGCTGCATGCGGTTCCACCACCGCGTAGGTGGGGCTCTTGATGCGGCCGGTGACGCCGAGCGCCCGCAGCAGGTGACGCACGAAGGTGGTCTTGCCTGCGCCCAGTTCGCCATGCAGGGTGATGAAGGCGTCGCGCAACGCGGGCGCCGCAGCCAGGCGATGCGCGAAGCGGTCGGTGTCGTCCTCGTCCTGCCACTGCAGGGTTGCAGTCGCGAGAGGGGGCGTTCCTACAATCGATGGGTGGTCGTCGGCACTCAACTCGTCACTCGGAAACTCGTGGCCCACATCAATGCGTGGGCGCGGGAACTGGGATTCTCCCAAATCGGCGTGGCCGGCATCGACCTGTCGAGCGCCGAGCCCGGCCTGCGCCAGTGGCTGGACAACGGCTTCCATGGCGAAATGGACTACATGGCCGCGCATGGCATGCGCCGTGCAAGGCCGGCCGAGCTGGTGCCGGGCACGGTGAGCGTGATCACCGCGCGCATGAACTACCTGCCGCGCGAGACGCCGCCGGACTGGCAGGCCGTGGAATGGGCACGCCTGGCGCGGCCGGGCGAAGGCGTCGTGTCGAGCTATGCCCGCGGGCGGGACTATCACAAGGTGATGCGCGCCCGCCTGCAGCGCCTGGCCGACCGCATCGCGCAGGAGCTGGGGCCTTTCGGGCACCGCGTCTTCACCGATTCGGCGCCGGTGCTGGAGGCCGAACTCGCCGCACGCAGCGGCCAGGGCTGGCGCGGCAAGCACACGCTGGTGCTGGACCGCGAGGCCGGCTCGATGTTCTTCCTCGGCGAGATCTACGTCGACCTGGCCCTGCCGCACAGCGAGCCGGTCAGTGCGCACTGCGGCAGCTGCCGCGCCTGCATGGACCTGTGCCCCACGCAGGCGATCCTTGCGCCCGGCCGGCTCGACGCGCGGCGCTGCATCTCCTACCTCACTATCGAGCACGCGGGCGCCATCCCGCTCGAGCTGCGGCCTCGCATGGGCAACCGCATCTACGGCTGCGACGACTGCCAGCTCGCGTGCCCCTGGAACAAGTTCGCGCAGCGCGGCACGCTGGCCGACTTCGACGTGCGTCCGGGCCTTGCGGGCCAGTCGCTGGCCGCGCTGTTTGCCTGGGACGAGCCGACCTTCCTGCATCGCACCGAAGGCGGGCCGATCCGCCGCATCGGGCACCTGCGCTGGCTGCGCAACATCGCGGTCGCCCTGGGCAACGCGTTGCGCGGTGGCGATGTGGCGGCCGCGCAGGCGCTGGCCACGCGCCGCGAGCATCCCGATGCACTGGTGCGCGAGCATGTGCACTGGGGCCTGGCGCAGGCCAGGTTGCTATCGAAACCATAGCTGTTCGCGCCCGGCTGGCGGGCGCGACGGGCACTTTTCGTTCAAAGAAAGAGGGTCAGCGCGGCAGGCTCAGCGCGAAGGGCAGGCTGAGCATGCCCAGCAGCGTCGACAGCGTGACGAGGCCCGCCACGAAGGGCCCGTTGTAGCCCATGCGCGCGGCCAGCACGTAGGCACTCGAGGCGGTCGGCACGGCCGAGAAAGCCATCAGCACCGCGCCCTGGGCTGGCGGCAGGCGCAGCGCGATCGCCAGGCCCCAGGCGATCAGCGGCAGGACGAGGTGGCGGATTGCCAGTACCGACGCCGCCAGCACCTTGCCGCGCGCGAGGCTGGCGAACTGCATGCCCGCACCGGCGGCCAGCAGCCCCAGGGCCAGCGATGCAGCGCCGATGCGGGACACCGCCGGCTCGAGCCAGCCCGGAATGCGCAGGCCCATCAGGTTGGCGACCAGGCCCGTTGCGGTCGCGATGATCAGCGGGTTGCGCACCAGCTGCCGCAGGAAGCCCGATTGCGCGTGCCGCGCCATCGGCCACACGGCCGCCACGTTCATCAGCGGCACGCACACGCCGATCAGCACCGCGATCATGAGCAGTCCCTCGGCGCCGGCGAGGCGCTCGGCCATCGTCAGGCAGATGAAGGAGTTGAAGCGGAACGCGATCTGCGCGCTGGCCGCATGGTCGCGCCGGTCGAGGCGGCGACCGATGACGGGCAGGAAGGGCAGGGCATATGCCAAGGCGATGCCGGCCAGCCCAAGCCCGACGCCCGCGGTGATCAGGTGGGAAGTCGTGCCGAAGTCGATCGGGCTGCGCACGATCGAATGGAACAGCAGCACCGGAAAGAGAAAGTAGTAGACAAGGCTTTCGACCTGGTCCCATACGCGCCGGTCGAGGGCGGTGTAGCGGCACAGCAGCCAGCCGCAGGCGATGAGGGAGAAGTCGGGGACGAGCAACTGCGCATGGTTCACCGGCCGAGCATATCGGAGCGGTGCCGCGCGCCGTGGTCGCTCCGCCGCGTTGGGGCGGTGCTGTCCGACGAGGACGCTTTTCCGTCGGACTTGTGGGTAATCCAGAGGAGGCGGGTTGCGATGCAGCATTTAGCATGCGCGGTCCTGTGCATTTGGTTTCAAGTGCACCTTCCTTCCAAGACACAAGGAGTTTTGACGATGCAACGTCGCCAGTGGAATGCCCTTGCCGGCAGTGCCATGCTCGCCGCGCTGGTCGCGGCGCCCGCCGCCTTCGCCCAGGGCTATCCGGACAAGCCGATCGAACTGCAGGTGCCTTTCGCGCCCGGCGGCACCACCGACATCGTGGCCCGCGTGGTGGCCGATCCGCTGGGCAAGGTGCTGGGCCAGCCGGTGGTGGTCGTCAACAAGGCCGGGGGCGGCGGCGCCGTGGGCGCACTGGAGACATCGCGCGCGGCCCCCGACGGCTACAAGCTCGGCGTGGCGACGGTGTCGAGCACCGCCGCCAACCCGGCGATCAACCCCAAGACGCCGTACAACCCGATCACCGACTTCACGCCGATCATCAACATCGCGGCCACGCCCAACGTGATCGCGGTGAACCCGAACTTCCCGGCCAAGGACTATGCGGCCTTCATCGCCGAACTCAAGAAGAACCCGGGCAAGTACTCGTACGGCTCGTCGGGCACGGGCGGCATCGGCCACCTGCTGATGGAGCTGTACAAGAGCATGACCAACACCTTCGTCACGCACATCCCGTACCGCGGTGCCGGCCCGGCGCTGAACGACGTGGTGGCCGGCCAGGTGCCCATCATCTTCGACAACCTGCCCTCGGCGTTGCCCTTCATCAAGGCCGGCAAGCTGGTGCCGATCGTCGTGGCCGCGCCGCAGCGCCTGAAGGACCTGCCCAACGTGCCCACTTTCAAGGAAGTCGGCCTGGAGCCGGTGAACCGCCTGGCCTACTACGGCATCCTCGGTCCCAAGAACCTGCCCAAGGAAGTCGTCGACAAGATCAACGCGGGCACCAAGAAGGCCCTGGAAGATCCCGCCGTCAAGAAGCGCATCGAGGACACCGGCTCGATCATCGTGGCCAACACGCCGCAGCAGTTCGCCGACCAGATCAAGGCCGAATACGACGTCTACAAGCAAGTCGTGCAGAAGCAGAAGCTCACGCTGGACTGAGCCGCGCGCCTTGCCTCGCATGGGCCGCCTTCGGGCGGCCTTTTCTTTTGCTATCTTCGCGCGATGACCGCAGCGGCCGCCGCCTCGCCCACCCCCGAGATCGATGAGTTCATCGATGCGCTGTGGCTGGAGCACGGCCTGTCGAAGAACACGCTGGCGGCCTACCGGCGTGACCTTGCGCTGTTCGGCCAGTGGCTGGCCGGTCGCGGGCTGGCGATGGACGCCGCGCGCGAGCACGATCTGCAGGCCTACATGGGTGCGCGCATGGCCGACAAGGGCAAGGCGACCTCGGCCAACCGGCGGCTCACGGTGTTCAAGCGCTACTACCGGTGGGCGCTGCGCGAGCGGCGCATCACGGCCGACCCCACGCTGCGCCTCGTGCCCGCGCGCCAGGCGCTGCGCGTGCCCAAGACGCTGAGCGAAGCGCAGGTGGACGCGCTGCTGGCCGCGCCCGACCTCGGCACGCCGCTGGGCCTGCGCGACCGCGCGATGCTGGAGCTGATGTACGCCAGCGGCCTGCGCGTGAGCGAGCTGGTGGCGATGAAGACCTTCGACCTGAGCCTCAACGACGGCGTGCTGCGTGTGCTGGGCAAGGGCAACAAGGAGCGCCTGGTGCCATTCGGCCAGGAAGCGCGCCGCTGGATCGATCGTTACCTCGCCGACGCGCGCCCCGTCATCCTCGGCGGCCAGCAGACGGCGGATGTCTTCGTCACCGCGCGTGGCGCCGGCATGACGCGCGCGATGTTCTGGGTGATCGTCAAGAAGCAGGCGGCGGCCGCGGGCATCCATGTGCCGCTGTCGCCCCATACGCTGCGCCATGCCTTCGCCACGCACCTGCTGAACCACGGGGCCGACCTGCGCGCCGTGCAGCTGCTGCTGGGGCATGCCGACATCTCGACCACGACCATCTACACGCACGTGGCACGCGAGCGCCTGAAGCAGCTGCATGCGCAGCACCACCCGCGTGGCTGAAGTGCCCGGCATCCGCGTGGGTTGCGCGGGGTGGAGCCTGCCACGCGCGCAGTGGCCGCGCTTCCCGGCCGAGGGCAGCCACCTGGAACGCTATGCCGCGCGCTTCGATGCGGTGGAAATCGACACCAGCTTCTACCGCCCGCACCGCGTGCAGACTTACGCGCGCTGGGCCGCGTCGACGCCGGCGCACTTCCGTTTCGCCGTCAAGCTGCCGAAGACCATCACGCACGAGGCGCGCCTGGAGGGGCCGCGCGATGCGCTCGATGCGTTTCTCGGCGCGGTTGAAGGGCTCGGTCCGAAACTGGGCTGCCTCTTGATCCAGCTCGCGCCGAGCCATGCCTTCGACGCGACCGTGGTGCAGCGCTTTCTCGCCGACTTGCGTCGCCGCCACGAGGAACCAGTCGCCATCGAGCCACGGCATGCGTCGTGGTTCGCGCCCGAGGTCGATGCACTGCTGGCGCGGCAACGCGTGGCGCGCGTGCTGGCCGACCCGGTGCTGCACGCAGGCGGCGAATGGCCGGGCGGCTGGCCGCAACTGGTGTACCTTCGGCTGCACGGCCGTCCGCGCGTGTACTGGTCGGCCTACGACGAGGCGCTGCTGGAGCGGCTGGCACTGCGCCTGCAGCAGGCGCGCGACGAAGGGGCCGCCTGCTGGTGCATCCTCGACAACACGGCCGGCGGCGAAGCCGTCGGCAACGCGCTGACGCTCAAGGCGCGGCTCTCGCATCGAATCAACCAGGAGACGACATGACGACTCAGACACGCCGCTGGACGCGGCCCCTCGCGTTGGGCGCACTGACCGTGGCCGCGGCGTTGGGCAGCGGCCTGGCGGCGGCACAGGCTTTTCCCGCTGCCAAGCCCATCCGACTGATCGTGGGCTATCCGCCCGGCGGCGGCATCGACTTCGCGGCGCGCACGGTGCAGGTGCCGATGCAGGAGGCGCTCAAGCAGCAGATCGTGGTCGACTACAAGCCGGGCGCGAGCGGCATGATCGCCGCCACCGAGCTCACGCGGCAGCCGGCCGACGGCTACACGCTGCTGCTGGCCAACACGGGGCCCTTTGCAATCGCGCCGTACCTGCAGTCCAGGCCGCCCTACGACCCGATCAGGCAGTTCACCTACATCGGCCAGATCAGCCAGGGCAGCTACATCGCGGTGACGCGGCCCGATCATCCCGCGAAGAACCTCAAGGAGTTCGTGGCCTGGGCCAAGCAGCAGGGCGGCAAGGTGAACTTCGCCTCGGGCGGCAACGGCACCTCGACGCACCTGAACGGCGAGTTGATGAATCAGGTCGCAGGGCTCGACATGACACACGTCCCCTACAAGGGCAGCGCACCTGCGGTGCAGGACCTGATCGGCGGCCAGACGCAGATCCTGATCGACGCCGGCAGCGTGCTGCTGCCGCAGGTCAAGGGTGGCAAGCTCAAGGCGCTGGCCGTCACGGGACCGAAGCGCGACCC
>JAFEEH010000003.1 GCA_018241185.1 Pseudomonadota bacterium
CAGGGGATGGCGGAGCCGGCGGGACCGCAGGGGATGGCGGAGCCGGCGGGACCGCAGGGGATGGCGGAGCCGGCGGGACCGCAGGGGATGGCGGAGCCGGTGGGACCGCAGGGGATGGCGGAGCCGGTGGGACCGCAGGGGATGGCGGAGCCGGTGGAACCGCAGGGGATGGAAGCGGCAAGGGATGCTCGCCAACCGGCGACGGCGATTCGGGGAGCGCGGGCGGCGGCGCTGCGAAAGGCGGCACCGACACACCCGAACCCGACGACGGCGCAGGCAGGACGGCTCCGATGGGGAAGCCTCCCGAGCCGGAACCGCTGCCGCCTCCACAGGCGCTCAGGACCAACGCACAGGCACATGCCACTGCACTGGCCTCGAAGCCCGGCTTCGCCGAGACACCCCGCGCGTTGCCTTCGGCAGTCGATTCGGCAACAGTCGATTGCCGCTGGGCGCTGCCCGGAATGGACTTCTGGCGTCTCACGGTCATCACAGGGCCGGATGGCGGCGGTGCCATGCAGTTGCGCGCTGGAAAGCCCAGCCGGCCTGCAGCAGTTGCGCCTCGTCGAAATGCGGCGCCACGAGCTGGAAGCCCAGAGGTGTTCCATCTTTGGTGATACCCCCCGGCAGCGTCAGCGCCGGATTGCCGCTGATGTCGAAAGGGAACGTGTAGCGCCCCAACGTGATCAGGCTGTTGTCGCTGGCCATGTCGCGCACGCGATCGAGCGTCAGGCCCGCCGTGGCGCACACCGGAACCAGCAGAAGGTCGACCTGGCCGAACACCGCACGGACCCGCCCGCTGAAGTCGGCACGACGCAGCAGCAACTGCTGGTGGTCCGTGGCACGCATCGAGTGGCCGAGATCCAGCAGCGCCTGCAGGGTTGGACCGTAGTCGTCGCGGCGGGCCGGAAAGGTCGCGCGATGCGCCACCGCGCATTCGACCGCGCACAGCGGCAGCCAGTCCTGAACCACCGGCCCGACGTCCGGAAAAACCACGTCCCGGATCGATGCGCCGAGCCCGATGAGGGTCTCGCAAACGCTCTGCAGCATGTCCCGCGTCGCCGGATCGACCAGGTCGAGCGTCCAGTGCCCGTCGATCCCGACCCGCACACCTTCCAGGCCCTGGGTCATGGTCCCGAGGTAATCTGGCACGGCACGCGCACTGGCCGTGGGATCGAGCGGGTCGACACCCGCAATGACACCCAGCATGGCTGCGACGTCCGCGACGCTGCGGGCCATCGGGCCGATGTGGTCGAGCGAGGCAGCCAGCTCGAAGCAGCCATGCCGGCTGACCCGGCCCCAGGTGGGCTTGATTCCGGTGACGCCATTGGCCGCGCAGGGATGGCGTATCGACCCCCCAGTGTCCGAGCCCAGGGAGCCATAGCAAAGGCCGGCCGCCGTCGCCACGCCAGAGCCGCTGGACGACACCCCCGTCCACAACGCATCGCTCCAGGGATTGACCGGAGGAACCACTTGGGGGTGGTGATCCACGAAGGCACTCTCCGTCTGCTGCAGCTTGCCGAGGATCACCGCACCTGCACTGCGAAGGCGCCGCACCACGGTCGCATCCTCCGTCGGACAGTAGGCCCTGTGGATCGACATCCCGTGCGCGGTCGGCACACCCGCCGTCCACAACAGATCCTTGACCGCGATGGGCACGCCATGCAGCGGGCCACGAACGTGACCCGCTGCGATCTCCTCGTCAGCGCTCCTTGCCTCCGCCATTGCCAGGGACTCCATTCGCGTGGCAAAGCTGTGCAGGCGCTGGTCGACACTGTCGATGCGCTCGAGCAGCGCACGCGTCACGGCCTGGGACGAGATCTCGCACGATTGAATGCGACGTCCGACTTCGAGCAGTTCGAGGTAATGAATTTCTTGGTCCGCCATGGCTGTTTCCTTGGGCCGTTTCGGCCCCTGTTCTTCGATGGTGCAAATGGCAAGGCGACTCCTTGCCATCCGCCATCGAAGATAGTCATCGACGTCCTGGAGGGCTGGCCTCATCGGGCCATGGGTCTTGGCGCAGCGAGACATCTCGCCGGGTGCATCACCGCGCCTCAGGACCGCTCGCGGAAAGAGACTGGCCGCCTTCGCTGCTGGCGCGCAATCGACAGCACCGACCTGGCGCGCATGCGTTGCGTCAACGCGGCCCGGTCGTGCTTCGTCACCTCGTCCCGCAGCGCCGGAGCGGCCTCGGCGCGCGAGTCGGCTCAATCGGGCCCGTTGGCCGCCACAAGGGTGCGAGGCGTACAGCCGTAGGCCTTGCGAAACACCCGACTGAAGTGGGAAAGATCCGAGAAGCCGCTGCGGAACGCAGCTTCGGTGACGCTGCCGGCACGCCCCTCGACCAGCGCACAGCGACTGGCTTCGAGCCGGAGCCTCAAGACCAGCGACATCGCCGATTCCCCGCGGCCCGCGAAGGCGCGCGTGACGGTCCGGACCGAAACGTGATGGGCACGTGCCAGCGACTCCAGCGACATCGATGGATCTTCGAAATGCGCGTGGATGTAATCCAGTATCCGTTTGTGCAGGTCGCGCCGGGGCACCTCGTCCCGGGCCGTGCCGTGCTGCATCTCGAGCGTCGCAGCGAGCAGATCGATCAGCGTGGCGCCGAACTGATTGGCGACCCTGCTTCGTTCCGGCAATTCGAGCGTTGCGGCCTGCAGCAGCATCTCGCGCAGCGCAGGCGCGCCAGGTTGCGACGGGGCGATGACCCGCGCGACGGCACGTTCCGCGCCTGAAAAGCGCTGCAGCAGCGACCGCCGCGGCATCCGTATCGCGTAAGCTTTTCGAGTCTCCACCACCGAGGTGAAAGGGCGCGCCGCGTCATAGAGCACCATGTCGCCGGGCTTCAGGACGACCCGGCGCCCCTCCTGCTCGATGGCGCCTTCGCCTTCCTGCGCGAACCCGACCCAGAAGTCATCGCTCGCATGCGCCTGCACATGGCTCTCGTTGCGCAACCATTCATGCCGTGGCGCCGACATCGAAAAGACATCGACCGCGCCCAGGCGTCGCACCTCCAGCCGACACTCGAAGGGCTCGCGGCTGACCCTTCGGCTGTCTCCCGGGAGGCAGTGGCGGCAGAGCGTCGCGTGCCACTGCGCAAAGCGCTGGGCTTCGTGAAGTCCAACGGTCGAGTAGGTGATGTTCACGATGTTCGGTGATCGCGGCGCAATGGGTTTTCCGAAAGTCTAGAAGGCTTCGTGCGCACGCCTCTTGCCATGACCCGATTGTCCGATCGCGGCGTCCTGCCTGGCACAGCGTGCCGGACAGGCACCTCATAGCCTCGACACGGCACTGCATCGGTTGCACTGCACCTCGACCATTTCCTGAAAAACCTGCAATGAAAAGATGGAGCGTTGCCTGTACTGCGGCCCTGATCGGAGTCGCCTCGGCAGGGATGAGCGCGCACGCGCAGATCCTGATCGGGCAGACCGTGGGCATCACCGGCATGGTGGCAGCCAACGCAAGCGAGATGATCGGCGGCGCCCAGCTCGTGATCGATGCGGTGAACGCCGGCGGCGGCGTCCATGGAGAGCAGATCGAGGTCGTTCGAATGGACGACGCATTCGACGTCAGACGCGCTGGCGAGAACACGCGAGTACTCATAGAAGACAAGAAGGTACTTGCGCTGTTCATGACGCGAGGCACTCCCCATTCGCAAGCTGCGATTCCGTGGCTGGACAAGCACGGCGTGCCGTTGATCGGCCCTGCCAGTGGCGCGATGATCCTCAGCAGGCCAACGCAGCGCCATGTCTTCAACGTGCGTTCTTCCTACCAGCGCGAGGCGGAAAAGGGGGTTCAGCATCTCCTCACGATCGGGCTGACGCGCATCGTCGTGGTGACCGTGAACGACTCCTTCGGGGTCGACGCACTGGAGGGTGCGACGATCGGATTCGCCAAGGGAGGTGCCAAGCCTGCTGCGGTGATCACCGCAGATCGCGACAAGCCGGACTATGCCGCCATCGTGTCTGCCGTCAAGGCGGCGGACGCGCAAGCGGTGCTGTGGTTCGCCGCCGGAATGGCCGTCGTCGACGGCATCAAGGCGCTGCGCTCCGCCGGCTCTTCGGCGCAGGTCGTGACCCTCTCGAACAATGCCTCGTCGGGATTCATCAAGAACCTGGGCACGTCGAGCGCCGGCGTGATCGTCACGCAGGTGTTTCCCAATGAACGATCGATCGGCCACCCCCTGGTCCGCGAGGCACTCGCCCTGGCCCGCACGAAGGGGCAGACCGAGATTTCGCCCACCGCGCTGGAGGGCTTTGCTTCGGCCAAGGTGCTGGTCGAGGCCTTGCGCCGCGCCGGCCCCAAGCCGACACGCGCCAGGCTGCTCACAGCCCTCGAGAACCTGCGCGGCTTCGACCTGGGAGGCGGGCTCGTGCTGAACTACTCGCCACAGGACCATTCGGGCGTCGACTTCACCGATCTCTCGATCATCAGCGAAGGGCGCTTCAAGCGATAGCGGAGCGCCGGGCCCTCATGCGACGCCCCACGCGAGCATTCCATCGACGCCCCTTTCCACCATGCCGATGCAGTTGACCGGGCTGCGTTCGACATCGGTCAACACGCCGAGCGAGACCCCGTCCGAGGACGGGACCGCCGCCATCACCCGCTGGCCACCCGGCGTACGCGCAAGCACGATGCCGCGCAAGGGCTGGCCATCACGGCCGTAGACCACGGTGAAAGTCTCCAGCATGGCGGAGCCTGAGTAATCCAGCACCAGCGTCGGTACCGCGGCGCGCCGCGCATCTGCGAGGGCCTGCACACCATAGTCCTCGACCGGGATGCCCTGCGGCGACGCGTGGGAGCCGAGCACCAGCGCATGATGCTTGGTGACGTATTCGCCCTGGCCATAGAGCAGAGCAGCCTTGCCTGGTGGGGCGCGGCGCAGCGCGCGAACCAGGCCCGCGGCCGCATGCGTCATGTAGTTGTTGAGCGGCGCACCGAAGAAGCTCAGCCCGCCAGTGGAGGTCATGCACGCTTCGGCCGACAGGCCCAGTGTCCGCCGAGCCATCTTCGGCACGATGGGAAAGCAGCTGTAGAGCTCCAGCATCTCGAAGGCCGATGCGTCGCCGCCGACCTGTGCGAGCACGGCCTCCAGCACCACGTCCTGGGCATGTGCCCGGTGGTAACAGTCCCGCTGCAGGTAGTCGCGTGGCTCGCGTGCGGCGGCACCGCCCCAGACATGGACCCAGCGCTCCGGCGCGATGCCGAGTTCGCGGGCTCGGCGCACGCTGGTCAGCAGCACGGCGGCGCCCATGTTGACCATCGGGTTGGCCACCATGTGCTTGACGTAGGGCCAGGCAATCACCCGGTTGTGCGCATCGATGCGTTCGATCTCTTCGGCGGTGAAGGCCCGGCGCAGCCATGCGTAGGGGTTCTCGGCGGCGACCGCGGAGTATCGCGCCCACAGGCGAGCGGACTCGTCGGCCGCTTGCCGCGGCGTCAGGCTCCAATGGGCGAGCGCTGCGTTCTCGTAGAAGGGATAGATGGTGATCGGCAGGTCCGCGCCGTGCCGTATCGCGAGCGGATGGCAGATGTCGGCACCACGGACCAGCTTGGCGTCCAGGTCGCGGGGGCTCCAGTCGAGCGCCACGCCGTCTTTGGCCGCCGCGTCGACGGTATAGCGCGCCTCGGCACCGGTCACCGCGGCCACCTGGCTTTCGCCGCGCACGATCCGCAGCGCCGCTTCGTGGATGTAGCGCACGGGTGTTTCCCCGCCCGTCTCACCGTACACGCTCCGCCTGGGGCGACAGCCCAGCCTTGCATTGAGCAGTGCCGGCGCGTCCGCATAGGGCCATGAGTACTCGCAGACGACATCGAGCGAGTCGAGCATCGACAGCAGGGCGGGCGCGCCGCTGTCTTCCTGTGCCGCACACATCGCGCGCGCCATGAGTTCGAGGGGCTCGAGGCCCTCGCAGGCCTCTCTGCGGCGGTGGGTGATCTCGCCGACGCCAACAATGATCGGGGTGAACTCGTCCAGGTTTTTCATAGGGCGTCGAGTGTGCGAGGCGACTCACGCGAGCGCCATCGTCGCATCCGACGAGGCGTGCGTCCGACGTCGTTTCATGACACCGCCTCGAATCGATCGGATGGATTCCAACACTACCGGATGGCCATGCTGAAGCAGCCCCGAGAGCCGGTCCTCAAGTTGACCCGAATTGCCGAAACACGTTGACCCGCCTCGTCGCTTCGAACGGTGTGCGGACTGGCACCAAGGACTAAGGTCCACCGTTTCCCCAACGGCCTATGGCTTCCACACTGATGACAGAGACAACACCCGAGTCCATGCGCCGGCGTCTGGCCGGCAGCGAACACCTTGGCGACCCGCTCGCCGACGCGGTGATCCACGAGTTCGACAACGATCCCCGGCTTGACCGCGCCCTGATCGACCGGGGCATCCGGCATGGCCTGGCCTCGTTGCCCGGATGCCCACCGGCGTTGGGCGCCCTGTTGTGGGCAGCCGAAGCGGCGTCTTCAAGCGCCGACGCGATCCGCGCGATGCATGGCGCTGAAGCGTGGCTGACCATCCCGGCCTTCTGGCTCACGGTCGCCCTGGGGCCAGGCTCGCTGGCCCACACCTACAGCTCGCCGCCGATTGCCAAGGTGCTCATGAACACCCGGAATCTGCAGGAGCGCACCGCTCGACGCCTTGCAGAGACCGCGACATGGAGCCACCAGATCGTTCGACCCGGTGGGCTCGCGCCCGGTGCGCCCGGCTACGTGCACACGCTGCAGGTACGCCTGCTGCATGCCCGCGTCCGCGCAGCCACCTTGCGCGCAGGCACCCCGCAGAACGGGCGCATGCCGATCAGCCAGCTGGACCTGCTTCGCACATGGCTCGACTTCACCGCCGTGCCCTTCAATGCCCTGCAGCGCCTCGGGCTTGGGTTCCAGGAAGCCGACATCGCCGACCTGTATGCGCTGTGGCAGGGCATTGCGCATCTTCTGGGCGTCGAGCCTGCGTACTATCACGACATCGAATGCCAAGCCGATGCGCTCGCCCTGCTGGCGGCCATCGACGACGTCCTCCCGCCGCCCGACGAAAACTCCAGGGCACTGACCGCGAGCATGCTGGAGGCGACCGCCCATCTCCTGCGACCGAAGCTCCACATGCCGGCGGATGTCGCGGTCGGTCTCATGCGTGCGTTTTGCCGACATATCCACGGCGACGAGGCCGCGGACGCGCTCGGCGTCGAGACGACCTGGACGACTGCACTGCTGCCCGGGCTGGTCGATGCGAACCGCTATCGCCGGAATCGGGAAGCCAGTTGCGAGGACGTCCGCCGCCACCGGATCGAGACCACACTGAAGGAATTCGACGCCGCCGACCACGCCATTGCCGGCGAGACGACCTACCAGGCCAACGTGCGGGATCCCTCACCACGCAGCCTGCCCGTCACGGCCCAGGGCGTCTGCGAGGCGTCCTGCGCCTGACCGCCCGAAGGAACATGCCCATGACCTCTCCACGCATGCTCGAAGGCCTGCGCATCGCGGACCTCACCACCGTGATCTTCGGCCCCTACTGCACACAGATCCTGGCCGACCTCGGTGCCGAGATCGTCAAGGTGGAACCGCCCGACGGCGACAGCATCCGCCTCATCGGCACACCGCCCAACACTCCTTGCATGAGCCCCGTGCACCTGCGGCTCAATCGCGGCAAGCGCTCCGTCGGATGGGACCTCAAGAGCGAGGCCGGGCGCGAAGCCATGCACCGGCTGATCGCGGCGAGCGACATCTTCATCCACAACGTGCGCGGTGAAGCGATCGCACGCAGCGGCCTGTCGTACGAAGAGGTGCGTGCCATCCGGCCCGACATCATCTACGTGCATTGCACGGGTTTCGACCAGCGCGGCCCGTACGCCGGCCTTCAGGCCTACGACGACATCATCCAGGCTGCAGCCGGCATCGCGTCGCTTCCGCCCCGTGTCGACGGCAACCCGGAACCTCGCTATGTGCCCATGACGCTGGCCGACAAGGTCTCGGGCCTGCACGCGGCCTATGCCACGTTGGCCGCCGTGGTCCACCGGCTGCGCACCGGCGAGGGCCAGCAGGTGGAAGTACCGATGTTCGAGTCGGTCGCCAGTTTCAATCTGCTGGAGCATCTTTGCGACGGCACCTTCGTGCCGCCGACCGGTCCGATGTGCTACCCGCGGCAGGTCGACCCCGCGCGCCAGCCGATGCGCACGCGCGATGGTTACATCGCGATCGCGCCCTATCTCGACGACCGTTGGATTCGCTTCTTCGAAGTCAGCGGCCACCCCGAGGTGCTGCAGCGGGCGGAACTGTCGGACAAGGCTTCGCGGCGCAGGAACGTGTCGCTGCTTCATCACGCGGCCGCGGAGATCCTGCCCGAACGGAGCACGGAGGATTGGCTGGCGCTGCTGCGCGGGGCCAACATTCCGGCCATACGGGTGAACGACATCGGCGACCTGTTGACCGACCCGCAGCTCAAGGCGTCGGGCCTGCTGCGCCCACGCGTGCACCCGACGGAAGGCGAATACCTCGAAGTACGCCCGCCCGTGCGCTTTTCGGGCTACGACGCCCCCGACCTGGCCCACGCCGCCGCCCCGGGACAGCACAGCGACGAGGTCGCCAGGGAGCTGGGGATGGGAGCGATGGAGGAGCCACGGCCATGACGGACGACTGGAGCGCGGCTTGGCAGCCGATGGTGGGGCGCGTCGGCGAGGACTTTGCCGCACCAGGAATCCGGTGGGGTGCCGACGTGGTCGAGGCCGGTGCGGTACGGCGCTATGTCGAGGTGCTGGAGTTCGATTGCCCTCTGCATGCCGGACTCGACGCCGTCGCGCCCTCCACCAGCCTGTCGACGTGGATGCTGCCCGCCATGTGGGCGGCCGGCGATCCGCCCATCTTCACCAGCGAAGAACGCGACGCGGAACCCGAGCGCAGTCCGATCAAGGGAACGCGCCCGGACGGGATGCCCCTGACCAGCGCCTACATGGCGACGGACTACGAAGTCGACTACCTGCGCCCGGTCCGCATCGGCGACCGGTTGGGCCGCAGCGGCAACCGCCTGATCCGGTGCGAGCCCAAGGCCACCCGCATCGGCCGCGGCGCCTTCACCACCTGGGAATACGCCGTCGTGAATCAGCGTGAGGAGGTCGTGGCACGCTGCCGCTTCGGCATGTACTACTACGATCCGCATCCGGAAGGGGCGCGCTGACATGGACTGGACGGCCCAGCGCAGATGGTGCGACGTGAAGGAGGACGAACTGCTGACGCCGGTGGTGTTCCCGCTCACGGTCTATCGGCTCGTGATGGCAGCCGGCGCCAACCGCGATTTCAACGCGATCCATCACAACACCGAACACGCCCGATCGACCGGCGCACCCGAGATGTTCGCCAACGTCATGTTGCTGCAGGGCATGTGGGAACGCGCGGTGCGGGAATTCATCGGAACCGGCGGCACGCTCCACGCCATCCGGGGATTCCGCATGAAGGCCTTCAACACCGCTGGCATGACCGTGACGGTGCGCGGAAAGGTCGAGCGCAAGTGGATCGACCCGCACGCGGCCGAAGGCCAGCGCCATCGCCTCGATCTGCGCGTGTGGAGCACGACCGGTGACGGCATCTCGGTCGGTCCGGGCGTGGTGGTGGCGAGCCTGCCCGAATGAGGTCCCCGAGTTCCCGCTCCGCCTGGACTTGAAAGCGCCGCAAATGCCCTTATCATTAGCACTCGCTGGAGTCGAGTGCTAACAACATGGCGCCCGACTCCAAGTCGACCGGGCCCGGGCGGCGTTCAGCCCGAAATGGTGCCCACGAAATCCAACCCGTTTCTCATATCCCAGGAGATGCAATGAAACTTCGTCCTTTGGCCGATCGCGTGATCGTCAAGCGCATTGACAGCGAAACCAAGACCGCCTCGGGCATCGTGATCCCCGACGCCGCCGCCGAGAAGCCCGACCAGGGTGAAGTGCTGGCCGTGGGCCCCGGCAAGCGCAACGACAAGGGCGAGCTTTCGGCCCTGACCGTGAAGGTCGGCGACCGCGTGCTGTTCGGCAAGTACTCGGGCCAGACCGTCAAGGTCGACGGCGACGAGCTGCTCGTCATGAAGGAAGACGACCTGTTCGCAGTCGTCGAGAAGTAATCCATTTCCCCTGAATACCGGAGTCAATCAACATGGCAGCAAAAGACGTCGTCTTCGGCGGTGAAGCCCGCGCACGCATGGTCGAGGGTGTGAACATCCTGGCCAACGCGGTCAAAGTGACCCTGGGCCCCAAGGGCCGCAACGTGGTGCTCGAGCGTTCGTTCGGCGCCCCCACGGTGACCAAGGACGGTGTGTCCGTCGCCAAGGAAATCGAACTCAAGGACAAGCTGCAGAACATGGGCGCCCAGCTCGTGAAGGAAGTGGCCTCCAAGACCAGCGACAACGCCGGTGACGGCACCACCACC
>JAFEEH010000040.1 GCA_018241185.1 Pseudomonadota bacterium
CGTACTGGCGAAGTATCCTCAGTTCAGCGACGAGAAAATTGGCTACTACGTATGGCCCGGCGAAGGCACCGGTGATCCGTTGCCTCAACTGCCACCGCCGCCGTGGACGCCCGCCGCCACGTTCACCACCCTTCCCAATCTTTCGATCTCGAGCTTCAAGCCAGCCGCGATCCAGATCAGAGACTACGAAGGCGCGCCGAGTATGGTCAACGGCCCCACGCTCATTTCGGCCATGATCGCTGGCGATCTCCGAACGCTGAACGGGAAGACGCCGTTCGTGTATGCGGTCGATCCGAACAATCTCTTCAGCCTCTATACGCCGTGGACGGCCTTGTTTCACACCAGCGGCCAAGGCGGTGTTTCCTTCGGACTCCAGCTCGGCAACGCATTGGCTGGAACCTACAAGGGCGGTGTGAACATCTACATATGTTCCACCCAGGATTGCTCCGTCAGGCTGGGGAACGTGCCGGCAAGCTTTCCGTACGACATCGTGCTCAAGCGGAACACGCGCTTTGAAGCCAGCAACGCGACGACCATCGCTGCCAGCGTACCGTTCGGCGCACAGACACAGAAGCTAGCCTTCCGAATCGATCCGCCCGAAGGAACGCCCATTGGCGGTCTGGAACTGCACCCTGCATATTCGCCACTGAATGTGAAGTCGACGCTGCGAGACGATGGCGATGGCAAGGGGACCCTGCTTTTGGAAATCCCGCCCGCGACGCCTATAGGTCGATATAGCCTGCAGTACGGCTTCTCCACCAAATCCACCGTGGCCTATGTTCCCATGCGCATGCTGACCGTCACGTTGGATGTCGTTCCAAATGAGCAAGAGCCTTATGTTTTTTCGCCGCCGTCGATGACGATGTCTTCCAGTCTCGCTAACGGCGTGTACTACCAGACCGATGGTGTCAACGTGACGCAAGCGCAAGGAACCCTTGCGTTAGCACTACCGCGTGCAGAGGAAATCCTCTACACGCCTGCTCAAGAGGCTGCGATTCCACCGGAGAACCGCGGCCGCTTTATAGAAGCCAGCAAGCGCGACTATCAAGTGAACCCAAGCACCGTCACAGTGCTGCTCAACCACACCGCGTGTATCCGCAGCACTCAGACGACTCCGACGGGTGCATTGAAAACAATCTGCGTTCCTAGCGGGGAATATGCGTTCCGTATCAAATTCAACTACACCAACAATGGCACGACGGTACCCCTTTACTACCATGGGACCATGACGGTAACTCCGTAACCGCTCTGCAAACCCGCAGCATCTTCATGACCTCCGCTCTACACCACATCCCGAACCGCACCAAGAAGCTGCCGCCGCTGCGCGTGGGCATCGGCGGCCCCGTGGGCTCCGGCAAGACCACCTTGCTGGAGATGCTCTGCAAGGCCATGCGCGAGCGCTACGACCTGGTTGCGATCACCAACGACATCTACACCAAGGAAGACCAGCGCCTGCTCACCGTGGCCGGCGCTCTTCCGGCCGAGCGCATCATGGGCGTGGAGACGGGCGGCTGCCCGCACACCGCCATCCGCGAGGACGCCTCGATCAACCTCGAGGCCATCGACCGCATGCTGGAGGATTTTCCGGACGCCGACGTCGTGTTCGTCGAGAGCGGCGGCGACAACCTGGCCGCCACCTTCAGTCCCGAGCTGTCGGACCTGACGATCTACGTGATCGACGTCGCTGCCGGCGAGAAGATCCCACGCAAGGGCGGCCCCGGCATCACCAAGAGCGACCTGTTCGTCATCAACAAGACCGACCTGGCGCCGTACGTCGGGGCCGACCTGGGCGTGATGGAGCAGGACACGCAGCGCATGCGCAAGGCCAAGCCTTATGTGATGACCAACCTCAAGACGCAGGACGGCGTGGCACAGGTGGTGCGTTTCATCGAGGAGCGGGGCATGCTGCGCGCCGGCTGAGGGCGCTGCGGCGTCCGCTCAGAGTTCGCTCGCGTCCTTGAGTTGGCGCAGCCTGTAGACCAGCCGCACGGACGCCTGCCGCGGTGATTCGGCGCGCTGCAGGTACACGTCAAGGTCGTCGCCCACGGTCCAGGACGCGATCTCGCTGGTCTGCGCACCGCCCACGTCGCGCGCGAGTCGCTCGCCGCCCCAGGCGTGCCGACCCCACTCCAGCAAGGCAGCGAAGGCGGCGGTGCCGCGGTCATCGGCTGCGGTGGTCACAGCGGCGTATTCCACACGGCGCAGCTGGCCGCCCGCCACAAAGAAGGTGGGCTCGAAACGCTGGCCGGCCACGTCCAGCGCATCGCCATGCCACGCACCGACAAGGCCACCGGACAGACGCGCCGGTCGCGCGGCGCGCGTGAGGCCCGGCACGGTCCCCGGCAGTTGATCGGCCGCCATCCCGATGCGCACACCGGGCGGCAGCGCCTGGGCATGGGCCGGCATCGCCGCGCCGGCGCACAGCGCTGCCGTCAGCAGCGCGCACAGCAGGCCTCTCGGCGCGATGCCAGACTTGGCGCAAGCCAATGCCGCAACGCCATGCCCTGCCGGCTGTCCGTGGGCGCCGGAGCTTCTGCCCGTCATCGATCCGAGCCTCCGCGGTGGGCCAGCAGCGCCTTGGCTGCCTCGATGCGCAAAGCCAGGGGCACGTGTTCGTCCTTCATCACCTGCTGAAGAAAAACGAGCGGATCGTCGGTCGGGGCCATCCGCAGCGCGGCAGCCCCCGCGGGCGCCGCGGCCTCGCTCTGCGGCGAATCGGCGGCCACCGTGACGGACATGAACCCTTCGTCGCCCAACTGCGCCGCGGCCGCGTCGTACAGGGCACGCGGGATGGAGGTGAGGCCGGCGAGCAAGGCCGCCTGACCGTCTTCGTTGGGCGGAATGTCCAGCCAGGGCGTGTCGCCGAACACCGGCGCCAGATCGGGCGCCACGAACGCAGACCAGTCGCCGCTTGCCGCCTGGCACGCCGGCACCGGTCGAGCGTGGCCAGAAACCGCACCCGGAAACAGCCGCAGCCGCTCGACCGGCATGTCGGGCAGAAACCGCCGGCGCAATGCATGGAGGAAGGCATGGGCCTCACGCACCGTCACGGCATCCGCGAGCGAGAACCACAACTGGAGCCCATCGACACCGGAAACGGCGATGGCCGGAGCGGGAAAGCCCAGTTCGGCCTGAGCGCCTCGCCAGACCAGGCCCAGGCTGTCCCAGGCCGGCGGCGCGGTGAGTTCCAACACCAGCGCCCGCACCTCGCCGGCCGGACCGATCAGCGGCGCACCGGCCGGCTCGCCGCCAGCGGCAGGTGCATAGAGGCGATGGAACTCGAGCGCCAGGCGCGTCATGGGAACGGACAGTGTCGGGTGGGGACGTGGACTGGACGAACTCGGCCTGCCTGGCCGGACGGACTCCGCACGGATGGGGGAAGGAGCGTGGCGATGCCCGTGGCTGGCCGATAGGCCATGCCGGCCGTCGCAAGCTGGCGGAGAGTGTGTCTATCGAACCCCTGTGCAAAGAAGTTTGTTCCCGATCCTAACTCATTGATATTGCTTTATTTTCTTAAGTAGGGCGTCCGAAGTTATACGAAACATTCCGATGACAGCCGATGCTTTTTGTGGGCACAATGTGGGACAGCTTTTTATCTCCGCCATTGCCTTGCCCAAAATTGCCCCTGAGCTCTCAGCCCGCGCCGTAGCGGCCATCAAGACCGAAGGTCGCCACGCTGTCGGTGGTGCTCCGGGCCTTCATCTTCGAGTCAGCGCGGGCCACCGCGGCTGGGTGCTGCGCATCATGGTCGGCGAACAACGTCGCGATATTGGGCTGGGGCCCTTCCCAGAGGTGGGTTTGGCAGAGGCTCGCGACAAGGCCCGAGAGATGCACCGCCTCGTGCGCAGCGGCGTCGATCCCCTGACGTCTAGGCAGGCGAAGCGAAGCGCGTTTCTCGCGCGGCAGGCAGCCGAAAAGGACTTCGACTGGTGCGTGGCCGAGTTTCTCAAATCCAAGTCCGATGAGTGGAAGAACGCCAAGCACAAACAGCAGTGGGAGAACACCCTGAAGGTCTATGCGTCCCCCTACGTTGGCAAGCTTCTGGTGCAAGACATCGAGCTTCAGCACGTCTTGAAATGCCTTGAGCCCATTTGGAAGAGCAAGAACGAGACGGCGTCGAGGTTGCGCGGCCGTATCGAGTCCGTGCTGGATTGGGCCACGGTACGCAAGTACCGCACGGGAGACAACCCTGCGCGGTGGAAAGGCCATTTGGACAAGGTGCTAGCTGCGCCCATGAAGATTCAGAAGGTCCAGCACCACAAGGCTGTGCCCATCGACGAGATGGCCGCCTTCTTCGCGGCTCTTCGGAGCCGCGATGGACTTGCCGCGAAAGCACTGGAGTTTGCAATCCTGACGGCCGCGCGCTCGGGCGAGGTTCGTGGGGCCACCTGGTCGGAAATAGATCTTGAGGCGGGTGTCTGGACGGTTCCTGCGGAGCGCATGAAAGCTGGCCGCCAGCATCGTGTGCCGTTGAGCGCGGCCACCTCAGACTTGCTCAAGGGGATCCCTCGATTCGCGACCAGCCCCCTGGTGTTTCCCGGCACGAAGAACCAGGCGCTCTCAGACATGAGCCTGACGGCTGTGATGCGCCGCATGAATGTCGACGCCGTTCCTCATGGCTTTCGGTCGACCTTCCGAGACTGGGTAGGAGATAGGACGGACTACCCCCGGGATCTGGCAGAGCTGGCGTTGGCACACATTCTGGAAAACAAGACCGAGGAGGCCTATCGCCGCGGCGATGCGCTGGAGAGGCGACGAGACATGATGAACGCCTGGGCCAAGTTTGTGGGGGCTGGAGCGTGAACACTGGCAACACTTGAGAGTGGTGCGGTTGCGCCTGTTTCACTCGACGAGCGAGGACCGGCCAGAATGCCGTCGTTGCCCAACCAGCCCACCGCTTCCGCCCAATGCACGCACCTGGCTCCCTCACTGGCTTAATCGAGTACCGCAAGTTCCTGCAACTCATCGCCGAAAGCGTGCACCCGGATCCAGTGGACCTTCCCGGCTTGCCCGGAGTTCTTGGCAAGCGTCACTTTCACCCGGGTACCGGCGTCTACACGGTTCGTGAGCCCCTGACCGCTGAAGACCATGCGGTGCTGCAGACTTTGCTAGGGACCCACAAAGACAAACTCCCTCGACTGGAAGCCGTGATGGCTGCCGAGGGAGCGGTGACGTTCCTGCGCGCGTACCGCGCGTTGCCTGACGCGCCGCCCTGGGAACCTGCCTTGCGTACCGAGCACGATGTGGCCGAGTTCAATAGCCAGCGTCGAAGGACCCGAGACGCTCATGACAATGCGATCAAGGAGGCCGTTGCCCAGGGGCGGATGCGGCTCTTCGATGTGGACAGACTGCCCGTGGCGCCGAGCATCCACATCGTCACCTACATGCACAGCGAGGATGCGCATGCCTACATAGCTGCAATAGCGCTCGATCCCAGCGCCACGCTCCATGCTACCGGCTTGCTGCTCGGAACCAGAAGCCCATCTTCCAAGAGAGATCCCGGCGCAGCGAGCACGGTCAGCTCATCTGGACAACCGCTCAAGTCGACGCGCCGTCGATGGACGGCAACGGATCGGCAGCAGCTCACCGAGCTCGCGAGGACCGGCCAGATCTCGGTGGCAGTGGAAAAGTTCGGAATCCCCGAGCAGTACGCCAAGCAGTTGGTCGCCCGCTTCGCCAAGGAAGATGCGGTACGTCCCCTTGCGCCGGCCGGAGCGGGCCGAGCGCCGGTCGTCGACGCTAGACCGGTCGCCTCGTTAGATTCAGACCCTCATCGGCCAGGCCCAGCATCGGCTTCGCTGGCCACGCCTACGACAAACACAAAAGTGTCGCCGGACAGCCAAGAACCCCCGACAAGAGCATGCGCCCCTGAAGCCCCGGCTGCGGCAGCGCCGCCGCCGAGGGCGCGGCACCCCGCGGCCAAGGTCATCGTTCGCATCCGTGAGGTAGAACAGCGCACCGGGCTGAAGCGCTCCAGCATCTATGCGCGCTTAAATCCGAAGAGTAAGTATTACGACCCGACCTTCCCACGCCGAGTCCTGCTGACAGGCAAGCCAGCCCTGGAAGAAGGCAATAACAAAGGCGCTGTAGGGTTCATTGAGGAAGATATAGATAGGTGGATCTCTTCGCGCGAGATGCCGTAGCGACGCTACCGCAACGTGCGCACCTAAGCTCGGGCCTCGTGAGGGCAGTCGCATTCGCAGACTCGCGACCTCGCCGCCAGTCAATCAGCTTCAAGCCCAAAATTTCCTTGCAGCGCAGAAGTAGTTTTCATCTAACGAAGCAATTTATCATCATGACTACGGCCGTCTTCGATCCACCTTTTCCAATCGACGCGCTAATGACGACGATGCGGGGCGCCACCGAATATATCCATCGGACGAACCAATCTCCAATCGAAATGTGCGCCGCATCGATCTTAGCCAGCAGCGCAATATGCGCCCAAGGTTTGGTAAATATTACATGGAAGAAGCACGGCAGTACGGCCCCTGTCTCAAATATTCTCATCTGCGCAGAAAGTGGAGAGCGCAAGAGCGAAAATGATCTGATCGCTTTGGCGGAAATCAGAAAATTTTGCAAGGAGGAATTGGCCGCCGATGCAGAAGCCAAGCGGCGTCGACAAGTTTCCATTCAAATTTGGGGCGCAAAGAGACGCACTTTAGAAAAACGCTTTACCAAACTGCTGATGTCCGGCGACGCGGGCGAGGCTAATCAAGCAGAAGAAGAACTTCGCGCACACCTCGATGCGTATCCCGATGAGCAGCCTTGCGCCGAAATACTACTCTCCGATGTTACTCCTGCCGCATTGGTTAAGCATCTTGTGAATGTTTGCTCTTGTATTGGTCTCGTATCGGATGAAGGATTTCCCCGTTATCTGCTAGAAGAACCAGAGACTCTGAATTCTCTTTGGCAGAGCGCGTCGAGGCCTGCAAAAAGAGTAAGTCGCGAGCCGACTGACATTAACGACACACGCGTATCCATTTACATTCAAATTCAACCTGGCGTCTTTTCACGGCTTTTGAAGCGAAAACCAAATTTATACGAAACTGGCTTTTTCAACCGATTCATGCTTGTGAACGCAAAGTCCTCGCAGGGCACCCGGCTGAGTACCTCAGACGAAGTTCAGAAAGAAAGGATCGACAGATATTACGAAGTCCAACGCGCCGCGCTCACCCAATACCGAGGCAAGTTAATGCCTACGGCACAGGACGTGAAATTATCTCCAAACGCCCTAACTGAACTAGCGGAGTTCAACAAGAGCGTTGAGCGCGCGCTCAAGCCAGGCTCCCATTTTTCTGCAATGCGGGGTGCAGCGTCTAAGGCGGCAGAAATGTGCATAAAACTCAGCGGGATTCTGTACATAATGGAGGAAATGGAAGGTGACCTACCAGTCGAAGTAGTAAGAAACGCTATACGGATAACCGCTTGGTTTTTAAATCAGCACAGACTATTTTTTCACCCTCTGAGCGAATTTGAGCAGGATATGGTAAACGTCGAGGAATTCTTCGAGCGTCAAGCGGCTAAGGGAAACTATCATTTGAACGGGGCATGGCTGTCTCGCTATATCACACCCAA
>JAFEEH010000041.1 GCA_018241185.1 Pseudomonadota bacterium
ACAAAGAAGAAGGCACACGAGAGCACATCGACATGAAAAAACTGCTTGTATCCCTCGCGCTCGGCCTGAGCGTGCTGACCGCCGGCGTGACCGGCTTCGCGCAGACTGCGGCCCCCGCCGCCGAGGCACCGGCTGCTGCCGCGCCCGCACCGGCGGCCGCTCCCGCTGCCGAGGCGCCCGCCGCTGCGGCACCGGCGGCCGCGCCTGCAGCGGCCCCGGCCGCGGCACCGGCTCCCAAGATCGATTCCGGCGACACCGCCTGGATGCTGACTTCCACGCTGCTGGTCATCCTGATGACCATCCCCGGACTGGCCCTGTTCTATGGTGGCCTGGGCCGTTCGAAGAACATGCTGTCGGTGCTGATGCAGGTCTTCGTGATCTTCTCGCTCATCAGCGTGCTGTGGGCCATCTACGGCTACACCATCGCGTTCACGGGTGAGGGCAGCTTCTTCGGCACGCTCGACAAGATCTTCCTCAAGGGCGTGACCCAGGAGACCTTCGGCGCGCTGACGACCATCCCCGAGTACGTCTTCATCGCCTTCCAGGGCACCTTCGCCGCCATCACCGTGGCGCTGATCGTCGGCGCCTTCGCCGAGCGCGCCAAGTTCTCCGGCGTGCTGGTGTTCTCGGTGCTGTGGTTCACCTTCAGCTACCTGCCGATGGCCCACATCGTGTGGGGCGGCGGCCTGCTGGCCAAGGACGGCGCACTCGACTTCGCCGGCGGCACCGTGGTGCACATCAATGCCGGTATCGCTGGCCTGGTGGGTGCCTACATGGTGGGCAAGCGCATCGGCTTCGGCAAGGAAGCCTTCACGCCGCATTCGCTGACGCTGACCATGGTCGGTGCCTCGCTGCTGTGGGTGGGCTGGTTCGGCTTCAACGCCGGCTCGGCTGGCGCCGCCAACGCGCAGGCCGGTCTGGCCTTCGTGAACACCGTGCTGGCCACCGCCGCCGCAGCGCTCGCCTGGATCCTGGGTGAAGCCATGCACAAGGGCAAGGCCTCGATGCTGGGTGCCGCCTCGGGCGCCGTCGCCGGCCTCGTGGCCGTCACGCCGGCCGCCGGCTTCGTCGGCCCGATGGGTTCGATCGTGCTGGGCATCATCGCCGGCTTCGTCTGCCTGTGGGGCGTGGGTGGCCTCAAGCGCATGCTCAAGGCCGACGACGCCTTCGACGTGTTCGGCGTCCACGGCGTGGGCGGTATCGTCGGTGCCATCCTGACCGGCGTGTTCGCAGCACAGAGCCTGGGCGGCACGGGCGGCCCCACCCCCGACACCTTCAGCATGGGCGGCCAGGTCTGGATCCAGGTCAAGAGCGTGCTGTTCACCATCGTGTGGTCGGGCGTCGTGGCCTTCATCTCCTACAAGATCGCCGACCTGACCGTGGGCCTGCGTGTGACGGAAGAAGAAGAGCGCGAAGGCCTCGACATCACGTCCCACGGCGAAACCGCCTACAACCGCTGATTGCCGACGGGCGGGCCGCTTCGGCAGGCTCGCCGGTTGCTTGCAACGGACAGAGAACAGATCACCAAAGAGTTTTAGCGAGAGTCTCCTTTGGATGTTCGGCCCGCCAGCGCTTTGCGCCAGCGGGCCTTTTTTTGTCCGGGCCTCTGCCACGGTCGTGCGTGCTCGCGGTCTCCTTGGCAAGCCACAATAGCCCGCATGTGGACCGCCCTCGACAACAGCACCTGCGAGCTCGGCGAATCGCCGTTCTGGCATCCCCACGAACAGTCCCTCTACTGGGTCGACATCGCTGGCAAGGCTGTCCTGCGCACCCGCGGCGCCATCGGGCCGGCCGTCGCCGTGGAGCGCTGGGCCATGCCGCAGGAGCCGGGCTGCATCGCCCCGGCCCGCAGCGGCGGCCTTGTCGTCGCGCTGCGCGACGGCGTCTACCGGGCACGCGAATGGGGCGGCGCGCTCACCTTGATGGCGCCCGCGCTGCACGATCCTGCGGCGCTGCGCTTCAACGACGGCAAGTGCGACCCGCGCGGGCGCTTCTGGGCCGGCACGCTGCACGAGCCCAAGACCGAGCGCATCGCCACCCTGTACTGCCTCGACCCGCGCGGGCGGCAGCCCGGCGCATTGCAGCCGATGGCCAACGACGCACTCACGGCCAACGGCCTGGCCTTCGACGGCGGCACGCTCTACTGGGCCGACACGCCCTCGCATGCGATCCGGGCCTGGGACTGGGACGCGACCGGCAACCGGCTCGGCGCCATGCGCGTGTGGCGCCGCTTCGACGACAAGGCCGAGGCGGCGGCCGGCGGCGTGCCCTATGGCGGCCGGCCCGACGGGGCCACGCTCGACGCGCACGGCGGCTACTGGGCCGCCATGTACGAGGGCGCCCAGCTGCAGCAACTCGACCGGGAGGGCCGCACCGTGCGCGCCTGGCCGGTGCCCGTGCAGTGCCCCACCATGCCCTGCTTCGGCGGGGAGGACCTGCGCACGCTTTTCGTCACCAGTGCGCGCAAGGGCCGCCCGGCCGACGAGCGGGCGCGCCTGCCCGCGTCCGGCCAGGTGCTCTTCACCCGCACCGAAGCGGCGGGCCGGCCGGTCGATTTCTTCGAAGACTGAAGCGCACCGCCGGCCGCGCATGTCCTTCCGCTCCATTCCGCCCATCCAGTGCCTCGTCACCTTCGAGGCGCTGGCGCGTCTGCGCAGCGCCAGCCGCACGGCCGACGAGTTGTGCGTCACAGTCAGCGCGGTGAGCCACCGCGTACGCCAGCTCGAGGCGCACGTGGGCTTCAAGCTCTTCGCACGCGGCGACTTCACGCTCACGGCGGAAGGCGTGGCCTACCTCGCCAATGTGCGTGCCGGTCTCGCCGCCTTCCAGCGCCTCCCGGCGCGTGATGCGGCGCAGCCCCTCACGCGGCTGCGGGTGGCGGT
>JAFEEH010000042.1 GCA_018241185.1 Pseudomonadota bacterium
CCACGACGCAGAAGTTGTACGTCGGCGTGCCGTCGGGCCGGGCGATGACGAGGTCGTCCAGTTCGTCATTGGCGATCTCGATGTGGCCCTTGACCTTGTCGTCCCACGCGACCACGCCGCCCTGCGGATTGCGGAAGCGCAGCACTGGCTGCACGCCGTCGGGCACCGGCGGCAGCACCTTGCCCGGTTCGGGGCGCCAGGTGCCGTCGTAGCGCGGCTTCTGCCTGGCGGCCATCTGCCGCTCGCGCAGCGCGTCGAGCTCGGCCACGCTCATGTAGCAGGGGTACACCTGCCCGGCGGCCTGCAGCTCGGCCAGCACCGCCTTGTAGCGGTCCATGCGCTGCATCTGATAGAACGGGCCCTCGTCATGATCGAGGCCCAGCCAGGCCATGCCTTCGATGATGACGTCGACCGCAGCCTGGGTGGAACGTTCGAGGTCGGTGTCCTCGATGCGCAGGAGGACGTCGCCGCCGGTGGAGCGGGCGAAGGCCCAGGGATATAGGGCCGAGCGGATGTTGCCCAGGTGGATGAAGCCCGTGGGCGATGGGGCGAAACGTGTGCGGGTCTTGCTCATTGTTCTTCTGGATCAGGCAGCGAGTGCGGACAGGCCGCGCATCAGGTCGTCCTGGATGTCTTCGTGATGCTCGAGACCGACGGCCACGCGGATCACGCCCTGGGTGATGCCGGCCGCCTGCCGCTGCGCCTCGGTCAGGCGACCGTGCGAGGTGGTCGCCGGGTGGCTGACGATGGTTTTCGTATCGCCGAGGTTGGTGGCGATCGACAGCACGCGGCAGCTGTCGATCACCCGGAAGGCCTTCGCGCGCGCCGCTTCCGGCGTGTCGCCGTCCAACTGGAAGGACAGCACGCCGCCACCGAGCCCGCTCTGCTGGCGCATCGCCAGTTCGTGCTGCGGGTGCGACGGCAGGCCGGGATAAAACACCCGCGCCACCTGCGGCTGCGCCTCCAGCCAGCGTGCCACCTTGATCGTGTTCTCGCAGTGCGCGCGCATGCGCACGCCCAGGGTTTCCATGCCTTTGAGCACCACCCACGCATTGAAGGGCGAGAGCACCATCCCGGCGGTGCGCACGATGGGCGCGAACTTCTCGGTCACGAGTTGGCGGCTGGCGCACAGCGCCCCAGCCATGACGCGCCCCTGCCCATCGAGGTATTTGGTGCCCGAGTGCATCACGATGTCGGCGCCCAGGCGGGTCGGATTCTGCAGGATGGGCGATGCGAAGGCGTTGTCGACCGCCAGCAGCGCACCAGCGTCATGGGCGATCTGGGCCAGTGCGGCGATGTCGCACACCTCGGTCAGCGGATTGGTCGGCGTCTCGGCGAAGAGCAGCTTCGTGGTCGGGCGCACGGCGGCGCGCCACTCGTCGACGTCGGTCTGCGAGACGAAGGTGGTCTCGACGCCGAACTTGCCGAATTCCTTGGCGAAGAGATTCAGCGTGGAGCCGAACATGGAGCGCGAGAGCACGACGTGGTCGCCGGACTTCAGAAGCCCCATGATCATCATGAGGATCGCGCCCATGCCGCTCGCGGCACCGATCGCGGCCTCGGTGCCCTCCATCGCGGCGAGCCGCTGCTCGAAGCTGGTGACGGTCGGGTTCGACGTGCGGGCGTAGGTGTAGCCATCGCCACTCGCAAAGCGCTGCGCCGAGGTTTCGGAATCGGGCTGCACGAAGCCGGTCGTCAGGTACAGCGCCTCGGAGTTCTCGCCATACTGGCTGCGCTCGATGGCGGTGCGCACCGCCAGCGTCTCCGGCCGCAGGCCCTCGGGCAGGGATCGGTCGGTCATGCTCAGCTCAGGTTGGGCAGCACCAGGCGGGAGGAATCCTCCTCCGTCTCCTCGATGCGCGGCCGGTTGCCGTTCATGCGGCTGATGGCGTCGGTGTCGATGTCGCCCGTGACGTACACCCCATCGAAGCAGGAGGCCTCGAAGCCGGCGATGGCGACGGTGTCGGCCTTGGCCGGTGCCGCCTTCATGACGGCGCGCTTCATCGCGTCCACGTCCTGGTAGATCAGCGCGTCGCAGCCGATCAGCTGCCGGATCTCCTCGATGCTGCGGTCATGCGCCACCAGCTCGTCCTTGGTCGGCATATCGATGCCGTAGACGTTGGGAAAGCGTACCGGCGGCGCGGCGCTGGCCATGTAGACCTTGTTCGCGCCCGCGTCGCGCGCCATCTGCACGATCTCGCGGCTGGTGGTGCCACGCACGATGGAGTCGTCGACCAGCAGCACGTTGCGGCCCTTGAATTCGCTCGCGATGACGTTGAGCTTCTGGCGCACCGACTTCTTGCGCACGCCCTGGCCCGGCATGATGAAGGTGCGACCCACGTAGCGATTCTTCACGAAGCCTTCTCGGTACGGCACGCCCAGCAGGTGCGCGAGCTGCGTCGCGCTGGGGCGGCTCGACTCCGGAATCGGGATGATGACGTCGATGTCGCTCGGCGGCACGGTCGATACCACGCGCTGCGCCAGCGTCTCGCCGAGGTTGAGGCGCGCCTGGTAGACCGAGATGCCGTCGAGCGTGGAGTCGGGCCGGGCCAGGTACACGAACTCGAAGATGCAGGGATTGAGCGTCGGCGACTCGGCGCACTGCTGCGCGTGCACCTTGCCCTGCAGGTCGATGAACACGGCTTCGCCAGGCGCCACGTTGCGCTCGAAGCTGAATCCCGAACCTTCCATGGCCACCGACTCGCTGGCCACCATGATGGCGCCGTCGGCGTTGCGGCCCATGCACAGCGGGCGGATGCCGTAGGGATCGCGGAACACCAGCAGGCCATGGCCGGCGATGAGCGACACGACCGCATAGGAACCGCGCAGGCGCTTATGCACCGCGCGCACGGCGGCGAACACGTCGTCCACCTTGAGCGGGATGCCGCGCGTCGAACGCTCCAGCTCGTGCGCGAGCACGTTGAGCAACACCTCGGAATCGCTCTCGGTGTTGGTGTGGCGGTGGTCGGTGGAGAACAGCTCGGAACGCAGCGCGTGCGCGTTGGTGAGGTTGCCGTTGTGCACCAGCACGATGCCGAAGGGCGCGTTGACGTAGAAGGGCTGTGCCTCTTCCTCGCTGTAGGCGTTGCCCGCCGTCGGGTAGCGCACCTGGCCCAGACCCACGCTGCCCGGCAGCGCGCGCATGTTGCGCGTGCGGAACACGTCGCGCACCATGCCCTTGGCCTTGTGCATGAAGAACTTGCGCTCCAGCATCGTGACGATGCCGGCTGCGTCCTGGCCGCGGTGCTGCAGGAGCAGCATCGCGTCATAGAGCAGTTGGTTGACGGGAGCGTTGCTGACGACGCCGACGATTCCACACATGGGAGCGATCCTCTTGAACTACGGAAGGTAGCCTGCCAACTTTTCAGGCAATGCAGGCTTCAGGCCCTGCAATGCCGCATCCAACCACGGCGCGCTGGCGGACTCACGCCACCAGCCGTCCTGGCCCATCGCCATCACATGGACGACCACGGCCACCACCAACAGCGCCACGAGCGCGCGCGCGACGCCGAACAGCGCACCCAGCATCCGGTCGACCGGACGCAGGCCCACCGCACTCACCAGCCTGCGCGTCACCGCGGCCACCAGGCCGCCCGCGAAGGCGACCAGCACGAAGACAAGCACGAAACCTGCCGCGTAGCGCCAAGATGCGTCCGGTTCGCCAAAAGGCAACCATGCCGCCACGTCCGACGCGAACCACTGCGCGCACAGGAAGGCCGCGATCCAGCCAGCCAGCGAAATCACCTCGAACATCAGCCCGCGCCACAGGCCGGTCAGCATCGACAGTCCGAGAACCCCCAACGCGATCCAGTCGAACAGGGCCACGGCTGCTGCGACGCGCTCAAAGCGTGAGCACGGCCGCCGGCAGCGCCAGGCCCTTGATGCGCTCGGCCGCCTTGTCCGCTTCCGCCTTCGAGCCGAAGGGCCCCACGCGCACCCGCGTGCGCTCGCCATCCGCCGTCTTGGCAACATGGGTGTAGGTCTTGAGGCCCGCCTTTTCCAGTTTCTGCCGGGTTTCCTTGGCCTTGTCGGCATCGGCGAAGGCGCCCACCTGGACCACGAAGCGACCGGCCGCATCGGCGGGCTTGTCGGCCGGCTTGGCCTCGGCGGGCTTGGCAGCCGGCTTGCCCTCCAGCAGCGCCAGGGCGCGTGCGCCGTCGTCGCGAGCGGCGGGCTTGGCCTGCGTGGGCTTGGCTTCGGGCTTGGATTCGGCCGCCCGTGACTCGGGCTTGGGCTCGTGCCGCGCCTCGGGCTTCGGCTCGGGTTTGGGTTCCGGCTTCGGTTCGGGTTTCGGGTCCGGCTTGGGCTCGGGCTTCGGAGCCGGCGGCGCGGCGGCCGGGGCGGGCGCCGGCGATGCGGCAGGCGCCGTCGCGACGATCTCGCTGCCGTCGGCGCGTTCGGTGATCATGCCGCCGGACGAAGGGGCGCGCGGCGCGGCGCCGTCGGCACCGCTGCCGGCGCTCGAGGTGGTCGTAGCCGGCGGCGCGGGCACGGCGAGCGGCTTGGTCTTGTTGCGATCGGGGATTTCGATCGGGATGTCCACCGCCACCGGGCGCGGCTGGGTGTCGAACAGCAGGGGGAAACCGATCACGCCCAGCAGCACGAGTACGGCCGCGCCGAGCAGCCGGTGCCGCGCACGGCGGCGCATGGATTCGACGCTTTCCGCCGGCGCCGCGGCCGTGGCGCTGCGCGCCTCGTTGCCTTGGGAACCCTTCGAGCGGAACTTGAAAAACGCCATGAACGTCGATTCCCTGACTGTGGAGTGCAGCGTGCGCGTGAAAAGAGCGGAGAGGCCGGGCCCGGAGGGCAATTTCAGGCGCCGGGCTGGAGGTGTTTGGCCTGCAATCGGGGGATGCCGTGCTCGAGCACACCGCCGACCGTGAAGAAAGATCCGAAGACCACGATTCTATCAGCGGGGTCTGCTGCATCGACCGCCGCCTGCAGGGCCGCCATCGGGTCGGCGTGGGTGCTGGCGGTGACCTCGGGGCGCCGGTTGCGCGCCTTCCAGGCGGCCTCGAGATCGGCCGCGCGGGCGGCCCGCGGCGTGGGCAGGTCGGTGAAGTACCAGCGGTCGACCAGCGGCCCGATTCGGTCGAGGATCGGCGCCAGTTCCTTGTCGGCCATGACGCCGAAGACGGCATGCGTGACCGGGTAGAAGCCCATGGCGTCGAGGTTCTCGGTCAATGCCGCGACCGCGTGCGGGTTGTGGGCCACGTCCAGCACCAGCGCGGGCTGGCCCGGCACGATCTGGAAGCGGCCGGGCAGCTCGACCAGCGACAGGCCGACGCGGATCGCCTGCGCGGTGACGGGCAACCGCGGGCGCAGCGCCTCGAGTGCGGCCAGCACTCCGGCCGCGTTGACGAGCTGGTTGGCCCCGCGCAGCGCCGGGTACGCCAGCCCCGCATAGCGCCGGCCGCGCCCGGCCCACGACCACTGCTGCGGATCGCCCGACACGTTGAAGTCGCGCCCCGACAGCCACAGGTCGGCCCCGATGGCCTGGGCATGCGCCACCACGCTGGCCGGCGGCATCGGGTCGCTGACGATGGCCGGTTTGCCCGGCCGCATGATCCCCGCCTTCTCGAAGCCGATGCGCTCGCGGTCGGGCCCGAGGAAGTCCATGTGGTCCAGGTCGATGCTGGTGAGGATGGCGCAATCGGTGTCGATGATGTTGACCGCATCGAGCCGGCCGCCCAGCCCCACCTCGAGGATGGCGACCTCGACGCCCGCATCGACCATGCAGGCGAACAGCGCGAGGGTCGTGAATTCGAAGTAGGTCAGCGAGGTCTCACCGCGCGCCTGCTCGACCGCCTCGAAGTGCACGGGCAGCCGCTCGGCCGCCACGATCTCGCCGCCGATGCGCAGCCGCTCCTCGAAATGCACCAGGTGCGGCGAACTGTAGACGCCCGTTTTGTAGCCGGCTTCCGAGAGGATCGATTCCAGCATGGCGCAGGTCGAGCCCTTGCCGTTCGTGCCGGCCACGGTGATCACCGGGCAGGCGAAGGCCAGGCCCATGCGTTCGGCGACTGCGCGCACGCGTTCCAGGCCGAGTTCGATGTTCTTTGCGTGCAGGTGCTCGGCGTGCGCGAGCCAGTCGGCCAGGGTCTTCATGGAGCCGGCGATTGTCGCCCAGCCCTTCCGCCTGCATCATCCGCGCCCATGATCGACCTTTACGGAATCCCGAATTGCGACACCGTCAAGCGCGCCCGCGCCTGGCTGGACGCCCAGCAGCTTGCTTATCGCTTCCACGACTTCAAGAAGGAAGGCCTGCCAGACGCCACCGCCCAGCGCTGGATCGCCGCCGTCGGCTGGGAGGCTCTGGTCAACCGGCGTGGCACCACCTGGCGACAACTGGATGCGTCCGCACGCGATGCGGTGGTCGATGCGCCATCCGCCCGGGCCGTGCTGCAGGCCCGTCCCAGCCTCGTGAAGCGGCCGGTGGTCGAATGGGGGCGGCCGGACGTTGTAACGGTCGGCTTCGATGCCGACGCATGGATCTCGTATCGCGAAAAGCTCGCGTGAACCTTGATGCGCGGGCGGGCTCCAACCGTTTCCGCGCAGAGCCGGTCCGTCGCCTGCCAGCACATCCGAAGGAGCTATTCCAATGACCTCTCGCTTCCCTCCCACCCCCTCCGTCGCCCTGCCCCATCGCGCCCGCCGCGTGCGGCACGGCGCGCTGGCCGCCACCGCGCTCGCACTGGTCCTCGGCGCTGCCCTCCCCGCGTCGGCGCAGGAGGCGTCGGCCGTCGGGCGCGTCATCTCCACCAGCCCGATCCACGAGAACGGCCAGCCCGCCGGCTACAGCGTCACTTACGAATACGGCGGCCGGCAGTACACGACGCGCACCGAGACGCCGCCCGGTCCCACCATCCCGGTGCAGGTGAGCGGCTACGGCGTGGCCACCTTTCCGGTCGCCCCCCAGCCGACCCTTCCCGGTAACCCGGAACCGGCAGCGCCGCCTGCGCAGCCCTACGCCGTCACGCCCGAGCCGGGCGTTGTGGTGTCGGGCAACGGTGTGCCGTACGGCGCGCCCGCCCCCGTGTATCCGGCCGCCTATCCAGCACCCGTGTATGTGGCGCCGGCTTATGCCTACCCGGCACCCTACGTGTATCCGCCCGTGGGCCTGTCGCTCAACTTCGGCTACTCGCGCGGCTGGCACCACGGCTGGCGCTGAGCCACTGACGGGGGCGCCCTAGAATGACGGGCGCCGCACCGGATCTTCTAAATAAAATCGGGCTGCAGCGCCCGCCCCGCCTGCGTGGGGCGCTATTGAAACCGTAGCAGACAGGCCCCTGCGCCTCCCTTTTCCGCATGACCACCCAGACCCTCGACGGCGTGTCCGTCGCCACCCAGGCCAACGTGTATTTCGACGGCAAGTGCGTTTCGCACGGCATCACCTTCGCCGACGGGCGCAAGTGCACGGTGGGGGTGATCCTGCCGTCGTCGCTGACCTTCAGCACGGGTGCGCCCGAGGTCATGGAAGGCACGGGCGGCAGCTGCGAGTACAAGCTCGACGGCAGCAGCGAATGGGTGGCCGCCGGCGCCGGCGAGAAGTTCAGCGTGCCCGGCAACTCGAAGTTCGAGATCCGCGTGACCGGCGCGCCCTACAGCTACATCTGCCACTTCGGCTGATCGCCGCCTGGCGGCCGGCGACGGGTCTTTCAGTCGCCGCCGCCCCCGCCGCACCCTCCACCGCAGCCGCCGCCTCCGTCGCTGCTGCTGCCTCCGCCGCTATCGCCTCCCCCGTCGGACGACGAAGACGACTCGCTGCCGCCCAGCCCTTGCGCATCGCCGGGGTAGCCGCCCGAGTCGCTGGAGGACGATCCGCCGCCGTCGGAGAAGGCGGTGCCGCAGTACGCATCGGAGCCGCTCGCCCGGTCGATGGCACTGCAGTCGGGCGTGTAGTGAAAGCCCCCCGCGACCGCGAACTTGGCGTCCAGCGCGAAGAGCAGCGGCAGCCGCGCCGGCTTGCGCGGGTCGATGCTCTCCTCCTTGCAGGCCCAGTACCAGCTGCGGCGCAGCCCGTCGTTGCGCCTCGCATCGCGGCCCAGCACCTCGGCCGGCGTGTGGTGCAGCATCGCGCCGAACGCCCCCTGGCACCAGCGCTGATAGCCCTGGGTGTGCAGGATGTACTCGTGCCAGGCCTCGTCGACCACCTTCGAGGGCATGGCCACGAACTTGCGCCCGCTGCGCAGGTGCGCCATGAAGAACTGCCGCAGGCCGCGCAGCACCAGTTCGGCGTCGCGCGACGACAGCTGCGGAAAGGCCTGGCGCAGCTTGCCGACGAGAAAAGCGGGCAGCGAGGCCTCGCGGATGAACTGCCGGCGCAGGCTGTCCTCCCAGGCGCGCAGTGCGGCCGTGAGCACCAGCCCCACCACCACCGCGACGGCCAGCGACCAGCCCGTGCGCCAGGCGGCCACCGCGGCGATCGCCAGCACCCACACCAGCCGGCGCGCCCACACCAGGCCGGCGATGCGGCGTCGAAAGTTCAGTTCGGGCCAATGCATTCCGTTTCCCCTCCTCGCCGCTTGTTGTCGAAGCGTCTCTCCGCCGCACGGCATGCCGTGGCGGCGCCCTCCTGCAGGCCGGCCTCAGACCACCACCGGCTCCGGCTCCAGCCGGATGCCGAAGCGCTCGTAGACGCTGGTCTGGATCGCCTTGGCCAGGGTCATCACCTCGCCGCCCGTGGCCGGGTGCTCGCTGCCGCCGCGGTTGACCAGCACCAGCGCCTGCCGTTCGTACACGCCGGCATTGCCGACCGACTTGCCCTTCCAGCCGCAGGCGTCGATGAGCCAGCCGGCGGCCAGCTTGATGCTGCCGTCGGGCATCGGGTAATGCACGATCTTCGGGTCGCGCGCGATGATGTCCGCGCACTGCTCCGCCGTGACCGTCGGGTTCTTGAAGAAGCTGCCGGCATTGCCCAGCACGCGCCAGTCGGGCAGCTTGGCGCGGCGAATGGCGACGATCCAGTCGAAGATCTGCTGCGGCGTGGGATCGGTGACGCCCGTCTCGGCCATCTTGCGTTCCAGGTCGAGGTAGCCCAGCACGGGCTTCCAGGGCTTGGGCAGCCGGAAGCGCACGCGGGTGATGAGCGCCCGGCCGGCCAGCCCGAAGGCGTTGGTGGCCGGGTCGCCCACGTGCTTGAAGACCGAATCGCGGTAGCCGAAGGCGCATTGCGCCGCATCGAGCGTGAAGGGCTGGCCGGTGACGAGGTCGATGCCGTCCAGCGACTCGAAGCGGTCCTGCAGCTCGACGCCATAGGCGCCGATGTTCTGCACCGGCGCGCCACCCACCGTGCCGGGGATGAGCGCCATGTTCTCCAGGCCCGGCCAGCCTTGCTCGACCAGCCATTGCACCGTGTCGTGCCAGACCTCGCCCGCGCCGACTTCGACGATCCACGCCTTGGCACCGTCGTCGACCAGCCGCCGGCCCGGGATCTCAACCTTGAGCACCAGCGGCTTCACGTCGCCGGTCAGCACGATGTTGCTGCCGCCGCCGAGCACGAACTTGGGCATGTCGCGCAGCGCGGGGTCGGCCAGCACGGCCGCCACGTCGGCCTCGCCGGTGATGCGCACCAGCTGCTGCGCACGGGCCACGATGCCGAAGCTGTTGTGCGGTTGCAGGGGGACGTTGCGCTGGACGATCATGGGAGAATTGTCGCATTCGACCCCGGCGCATCCTGGCCGGGGCAGTCATCCAAGGAGAACCCCCGCATGCCCTCTTTCGACACCGTTTGCGAGCCGAACCTGGTCGAAGTCCGCAACGCCGTCGACAACGCCGCCAAGGAAATCGGCACGCGCTTCGACTTCAAGGGCACGGCCGCCGCGATCGAGCTCAAGGACAAGGACATCACCCTGACCGGCGACGCCGACTTCCAGCTCCAGCAGGTCGAGGACATCCTGCGCGGCAAGCTCACCAAGCGCAGCGTCGACGTGCGCTTCCTCGACAAGGGCGACGTGCAGAAGGCCGGCGGCGACAAGGTCAAGCAGGTCATCAAGGTCAAGAACGGCATCGACGCCGAAACCGGCAAGAAGATCCAGCGCATCCTCAAGGACAGCAAGCTCAAGGTGCAGGCCGCCATCCAGGGCGACGCGGTGCGCGTGACCGGCGCCAAGCGCGACGACCTGCAGGCCGCGATGGCGCTGATCAAGAAGGACGTGGCCGACCTGCCGCTGTCCTTCAACAACTTCAGGGACTGAACCCGCCGTGAAGACCTTGCTGGCCGCGGCGGCCCTCTTCGCCGTCTGCGCGTCGGCGAATGCCCAGTCGGTGACCTTGACCGGCAGCATCGGCAGCCGCGCCATCCTGATGGTCGACGGCGGGGCGCCGCGCACGGTGGCGCCGGGCGAGACGGTGCAGGGCGTGAAGCTCATCGGCATGCAGGGCGACCAGGCCGTGGTCGAGTCGGGCGGCAAGCGGCTCACCCTGCGCATGGATTCGCCGGTGAGCATCGGCGGCGCGGCACGCAGCGCGGGCGGCACGCGCATCGTGCTGCCGGTCGACAGCCGCGGCCACTTCATGACGCAGGGCGCGATCAACGGTCGCAGCGTCAGCTTCATGCTCGACACCGGCGCCACGACGGTGGCCATGTCGGTCGCCGACGCGCAGCGCATCGGCCTGGACTACGCCAAGGGCCAGCCGGTGCAGATCAACACGGCCAACGGCGTGGCCGGCGGCTGGCGCGTCAAGCTGTCGTCGGTGCGCGTGGGCGATGTCGAGGTCTACGACGTCGACGCCGTCGTGTCGCAGCAGCCCATGCCCTTCGTGCTGCTGGGCAACAGCTTCATCGGCCGCTTCTCGATGCGGCGCGACGCCGACCAGATGGTGCTCGAGAAGCGCTTCTGACCCGCTTCGTTTTCAAGCCAAATCGGCCTGCAGCGCCCGTCCAGCGGGCGCGAGCAGCTATCGATTCAATAGCAAAGCAGCGTCACGCCTGGGCGGCGGAAACGACGACCTCGATCTTGTAGGCCGGGTTGGCCAGCTGGGCCTGCACGGTCGCGCGCGGGGGCGTGTGGCCGGCCGGCACCCAGGCGTCCCACACCTCGTTCATCGCCGCAATCTCGCTGATGTCGGTCAGGAAGATCTGCGTCATGAGGATGCGGGTCTTGTCGCTGCCGGCCTCGGCCAGCAGGCGGTCGACCATCGCCAGCACCTGCGCGGTCTGGCCACGGATGTCCTGCGTGGTGTCGTCGGGCACCTGGCCCGCGAGGTAGACGGTGCCGTTGTGCACGGCCGTCTCCGAAAGGCGCGGACCGACGTGAAAGCGCTGGATGGCAGGCATGGGTGTTCCTTCAGGGTTTGGGCCTGGCCTTGCTGCCGAGCCTCGATTCGGTGCCGGCCAGCAGGCGCCGGATGTTCTCGCGGTGGCGCCAGGCCAGCAGCAGGCTCATGACGATGATGCCCGCCAGCACCGTGCGGTGCAGCGGCCAGGCGATCTTGCCGCCCAGCACGTAGTAGGCCGGCGCGAAGAAGGCGGCCACCAGCGAGGCCAGCGACGAATAGCGGAAGAAGAAGGCAATGATGAGCCACGACGCGCCGGTGGCCAGGCCCAGCAGCCAGTCGATGCCGAAGAGCACGCCGGCCGCCGTGGCCACACCCTTGCCGCCCTGGAAGCGGAAGAACACCGGGTACAGGTGCCCCAGGAAGGCCGCCAGCCCGGCCAGCGCCGCCGTGCCCGCGCCCAGGCCCCAGGCCGCGCCCCACTGGTGGATGACGAACACCGGCAACCAGCCCTTGAGCGCATCGAGCACCAGCGTGGCCAGCGCCGCACCCTTGCGGCCGGAGCGCAGCACGTTGGTCGCGCCCGGGTTGCCGCTGCCGTAGCTGCGCGGGTCGTCCATGCCCAGCAGCTTGCTCACGATCACGGCGAAGGACAGCGATCCGAGCAGGTAGCCGACGACGATGGCGATCAGGGAAGGCAGTTCAAGGCTCAAGGCGGGCTCCGTCGCGGGCTCCATGACGCCGCGCGTGGTTGTCTCGTGGGGAAGCCGGTCATTCTGCCAGCGCGCACTGCACCGGCCTGGCATCCAGGAGTTGCACGCACACCTGCGGGTCGATGCCGACGAGGTAGCCGCGCCGCCCGCCGTTGATGAGGATCCTCGGCAGTTCGAGGACCGTCGATTCGATGAACACCGGCATCTCGCGGCGCGTGCCGAAGGGCGAGGTGCCGCCCACCTGGTAGCCCGAATGGCGCTGCGCCACTTCGGGCTTGCAGGGCTCCACCGACTTGGCGCCGATCTGGCGCGCGAGGTTCTTGGTCGACACCGTCCGGTTGCCGTGCATCAGCACGATCAGCGGCTTGGCGTCCTGGTCCTGCATCACCAGCGTCTTGACGACGGTGAAGGGATCGAAGCCCAGCACCGCCGCGCTGTGCTGCGCGCCGCCGTGCTCGAGGTACTCGTACGGATGTTCGGTGAACGCGACCTTCGCCGCGCGAAGCACGGCGGTGGCGGGGGTCTCGCTGACGTGGGTCTTGTCTTTCTTGGCCATTGGAGCGGGCGATTCTGCCGCGCGCCCGCGGCCGATGCCCGCGGCGTCTTCAGGACACCGTGCTCACCGCCGACGCGCCCATCTGGCGGACGGGATCGGTGCGGCCGTCCCAGCCGCGCGCCGCCTCGGCGATCTGCCGGAAGTACTCGCCCTTGCCGCCCGTCATCTCCGACAGTTCCACCATGCCGCTGGGCAGGTCGGGATGCACGAAGTACGAAAAGCGCCCGCGCGTGCCCATGCGCCCGCCGTGTCCCTCGACGTAGCCACTGCCCAGCAGGCGTGCGTGCATGGCGTCGTAGCGGTCCTCGGTCCAGTAGGCGATGTGCTGGGCGCACTCGCCGTTCTTCGCCAGCGTGTCGAGGTAGAGCGAGGGCGCATCGTTGCGTTGCTGGATCAGCTCGATCTGCAGATCGCCCGAGTTGGCCAGCGCGATCAACAGGTCGGGCAGGTGCGTCTGCACCCGCCCGTAGTAGCGGAACTCGGTGGTGCCCACCGCCGCCTTGTAGAACCACGGGCCGACGCCGAGCGCGCGGCTCCAGTGCGACATCGCGCGCTCGATGTCGCGCACCACGAAACCGACCTGCCGCGCGCCGCCAAAGAAAAGACTCATGCTGGCTCCTGGATGAGAAAACGTTTTCTCGATTGTGGAAACAAAGGGCGTCGATCAGGCACCCGGGTTTGCACCCATACAAGCGCAACGAACACTGCCGCAGACTCACCACAGCTGTAGAAACGTTTCTACAAATTTCCACCCAACGCCCATCCATGTCTGTCGTCACCCCCACCGACCTGCCCCGCGCCGCCCAGGAACTCGCCGTGTCGCGGCGCATGCCGCTGCGCGCCCCGCCCTACGACGAGGCGGCGGCCCGTGCGATCGGCAACACGGCGTTTTCCGGCACGCTGTCACCGCAGAACCTGCGGCTCACACTGGCGCAGGAGCCGAAACTGGCCGTGGCCTTCCAGCAGATGGCGCACGTGGTGCTGTTCAAGGGCAGCGTGTCCGAACGCGACCGCGAGATCGCCATCATCCGCACCGGCGCCCTCACCCGTTCCGAGTACGAATGGGGCATGCACGTGAGCATCTACGCCGAGCGCTGCGGCCTGAGCGAGGCGCAGGTGATGGAGCTGACCTGCAACACCGCGTTGAGCGACGCGCTGTGGTCCGAGAAGGAGCGCCTCATCGTGCGCATGGTCGACGAGCTGCATCACCACTCGACCGTGGGCGACAGCACCTGGGCCGGCCTGCAGGCGCACTGGCCCAAGGACCAGGTGATCGAGCTCGTGCTGGCGTCGAGCTTCTATCACATGGCCGCCTTCTTCCTGAACAGCATGGCCGTGCCGCTGGAGCACGGCTCGCGGCGCTTTCCGCCCGGCGTGCTGCAGGCCGCCGTGCCCGGCGACAGCACCGCATGAGCCGCCCCACCATCCGCGACGTGGCACTGCGCGCCGGCGTGTCGATCGGCACGGCCTCGCGCGCGCTCAACCGCGCCGGCCGCGTGAGCCAGGCCGCCATCACCGCCGTGCAGGCCGCGGCCGACGCGCTGGGCTACGAGCCCGACGCGATCGCGCAGAGCATGCGCACGCGCAGCACCGGCGTCGTCGGGCTGCTGGTTTCCGACCTGTCGAACCCGCTGTACGCGCGCATCGTGAATGCCGTGGAGGCCCGCCTGCAGCGCGACGGCTGCGCCCTGCTGCTGGCCAACACGCACAACGACGCGGCCCGCGAGCGCACGATGATCGACTTCTTCCGTCGGCGCCGTGTCGACGGCATCATCCTCGCGCCCTGCCAGAGCGAGCGCCCCGAGCTGTTCGAGGGCCTGGTGAAGCAGGGCCTGCCGGCCGTCGCGCTGGACCGCGATTTCCATGCCGCCGGCAGCGGCGTGCATGTCGACCACTTCCACGGTGCGCTGCAGGCCACGCGCTACCTGCTCGACCTGGGCCACCGCCGCATCGCGCTCATGACACCCGGCCAGGCGGTGCGGCCTGGCCGCGAGCGGATCGCCGGGTTTCGCGCCGCCTACACCGAGCGCGGCCTGCAGCCCGAGCCACGGCTCGTGCGCGCCGAACCCTCGGCCATGCAGTTCGCCTTCAGCGAGACGCTGGCGCTGCTGTCGGGGGCCGAGCGGCCCACGGCCTTCGTGTGCCTGGGCACGCGCATCCTCTCGGGCGTGCTGCAAGGGCTTCGCCATGCCGGCCTCACCGCCCCCGAGGACGCCAGCGTCATCAGCATCGGCGACACCGACCTGTCGCAGCTCTTCTCGCCCGGCATCACCTCGCTGACCTGGGACTTCGAGGCGGTCGGCACAGCGGTGGCCGAGCTGATGCTCAAGCGCCTGCCGGGCGCCACGCCGCCGCCCGAGGAAGCCGAACGCATCGTCATCACCACACAGATGGTGCTGCGCGAATCGTGCGCGCCGCTGGCGCCTGCGCCCGCGCGCCTGGCGCCGAAGCCGCGCGCCACGCGCAGGACGACATGAACGCCGCCCTGCGCCTGGCCGGCAAGGCCGCGATCGTCGTCGGCGCCGGCACGCCCGAGGGCGCGACCAGCAACGGCGCGGCCTGTGCCATCGCGTTCGCGCGCGCAGGGGCCCGTGTGCTGTGCGCCGACGTGTCGATCGATGCGGCGCATGAAACCGTGCGCCGCATCGCAGCCGAGGGCGGCGAGGCCGCCGCCGTGGTCGCCGACGTGCGCAGTTCGGCCCAGCTGCAGGCCATGGTCGACACCGCACTCCAGCGCCACGGACGCATCGACATCCTGCACAACAACGTCGGCATCGAGGCCTTCGGCGACCTGCTCGAACTCAGCGAGGCATCGTGGGACCGGGTGCACGAGGTCAACCTGCGCGGCGCCATGCTCGCCGCGCGTGCGGCCATGCCGCACATGATCGAACAGGGCGGCGGCTCGATCATCAACATGTCATCGATCGCGAGCCGCAAGTGGAGCCCGATGCAGTTCCTGTCGTACAGCACGTCCAAGGCGGCGCTGAACCACATGACGCGCGTGGTGGCACGGCAGTACGCACCGCACCAGGTGCGCTGCAACGCGATCGTGGCCGGGCTCATCGACACGCCGCACGCCGCGGCGCTGTACGCCGACCCGCAGGCGGCTGCGGCGGGCCACGCCCAGCGCAATGCCCGCTGCCCCATGGGCCGGCAGGGCTCGCCCTGGGACATCGCCAACGCCGCGCTCTTCCTGGCTTCCGACGAATCCGCCTACGTCACCGGCCTCGAGCTGGTGGTGGACGGCGGCGTCTCGCTGGGCTGAGGGCCGCCCGCGCACCGATCACGACACAAAGAAGGAGACATGCCATGCTGAAGAAGAAGACGTTCTGGCTGCCACTGGTGGCCGCCGTGGCCCTCGTCGCCGGTGCACCGGCCTCGGCCCAATCGGCCGCCGACTACCCGAACAAGCCCATCAAGATGGTGCTGCCCTTCGGCGCGGGGGGCGGCGGCGACGTGCTGGGCCGGCTGCTGGCCGACCAGATGAGCCGGCGCCTCAAGCAGCCCATCGTGGTGGAGAACCGTGTCGGCGCGGCCGGCACCATCGGCACGCAGCACGTCGCCGTGTCGCCGCCCGACGGCTACACCATCATGATCGGCGGCATGACCACGCACCTGCTGGCGCCGGTGACCTACACCAAGCTGGCCTACGACCCGGTGAAGGATTTCAGCGTGGTCGGGCGCATCGGCACCTCGGCCATCGTGATGCTCGCGACGCCCGATTTCCCGGCCAACAACCTCAAGGAGCTGGTGGCGCTGGCCAAAACCAAGTCCAGCCCGATGCTGTACGGAAGCTGGGGCATGGGCTCGACCGGACACTTCTGCGGGGAGGTGCTGGCGCAGAAGGCCGGCGTCCAGCTGCAGCACGTGCCCTTCAACGGCACCAACAAACTCGTGACCGACATGATGGGTGGTCACATCCAGCTCGGCCTGGTCGACATGGCCACGGGCACGCCCTTCGTGAAGGAGGGCAAGCTCAAGGCGCTGGGCGTGTGCACGCAACGCTCGCCCAGCCTGCCCGACGTCGCGAGCTACAAGGAACAGGGCATCGACTTCGACCAGTTGCTGTCGTGGGTGATGTACGCACCCGCCGGCGTGCCCAAGCCCATCCTCGCCAAGGTGACGGATGCGTTGCAGGCCTCGCTCAAGGACAAGGAGGTGGTCGACAAGATGCTCGGGCTGGGCATCACCGCCGACTTCCTGCCGGGCGAGCAGCAGGCCGCCATCAACGCACGCGACATACAGGTCTGGAAGAAGGTCGCAGCCGACGCCAACATCAAGACGGATTGACGCACCGATGGACGCTTCGGCCCTGAACCCGGTGCGCACCGACACCGGTGCCCTCCTCGCCGGCCGGGTGGCCGTGATCTCCGGCGCCGGCCGCGCCAAGGGCATCGGCAAGGCGACGGCGCGGCTCTTCATGTCGCACGGCGCGCGTGTGGCGCTGCTCGATGTGAATGCCGAGGAGGCGCACGCCGCTGCGGCCGACCTCAACGACGCGACGGGCACCGACCACGCGCGCGGCTGGGCCTGCGACGTGGCCAGCGCCGCGGCCTGCGCCTCGGCCATCGACGGCGTGCTGGCGTGGTCGGGCGGCACCATCGACATCCTGGTCAACAACGCGGGCCTCACGCAAAAGCGCGGCATCGCCGAGGTCACAGAAGCCGACTACGACACCGTGACCGACGTGGTGCTGCGCGGCACGCTGCTGCTGTCGCAGGCGGCGTTGCCGGCCATGCGCGCGCGGCACGGCGGCAGCATCGTCAACGTGTCGTCGATGTCGGCGCAGCAGGGCGGCGGCATCTTCGGTGGCGCGCACTACTGCGCCGCCAAGGCGGGCGTGCTGGGCCTCACACGCGCGATGGCGCGCGAGCTGGGCACCGAAGGCATCCGTGTCAACGCCATCGCACCCGGCCTCATCCTCACCGACTTCTCGCGCACCGGCCGCAGCGACGCCGACAAGCACGCCAGCGGCGCCGGCTGGCCACTGCCGCGCGCAGGGCACGCAGCGGAGATCGCAGGAACGTGCCTGTTTCTCGCATCGGATCTGTCGTCTTATGTGACGGGCACGACGATCGATGTGAACGGTGGGGCGCACATGCGCTGATCGATCGACAAGCGCGGCGTCACAGCCCTCAGAGGGATGAGCCGCCGCACGGCCTGGGCATCTTCAGCGCGATGGCATTTCAACTCTGCTGCAGTGGTTGCGAAAGATCATCTCCACAGTCGCCAGGCTGCCCTTGCGAGACTCTCCCAATCCCAACACTTCCCTATCGTTGGGCATCAGAATCTTGCCCTCGATGAATGGCGGACGCTTCTCAGCGTCAAGCACATTCAGATGCTCGCGCACACGGTGTGCGCGCACCCGAGCCAGCGAGGCTGCATAACGTTCGTCAGGACTTGCATATCCAGTCACCACGCTGAAGCTTGGGATTCGGTCAAAAGTCGGTGGAAGATTCGCCTGTTCCATACGCTGACGCAGCCGATCCAGCTTGTTCCGCGCCACATCGGACAGTTCGGCATCACCAGGGGCAAACTCCACGCGTTCTGGAAAGGTGATGTCCGAGCATGCCATCGCCTTTCCCAGCACAAGCAGCATGCCAGCGGCGCAGCAGAGCAGGTGCAAGCCTCGACGTGCGTGGCATCTCCAAGGCATGCAGGCGACCGATCTCATCGCTGGCTCTCCCCGACACCGGCCCTCAAGCCGCCGGATCCCGCAGCTCCCAGCGCACCTTGTCGATCTCGGCGAGCAGCTCCGGCGACAGCGTCGTGCCCCAGGCGTCGAGGTCTTCGTCCAGCTGCGCCACCGAGGTCACGCCGATGATGGTGCTCGCGACCTGCCACTTGGTGTAGCAGAAGGCCAGCGCGAGCTGCGTCGGCGTGAGGCCGTGGTCGCGCGCGAGCTGGTTGTAGCGGCGCGCGGCGGTGAGCGCGTCGGGGCGGCCCCAGCGCTGCTTGCGCACCGATTCGTAGCTCGCGATGCGTGCGCCCTTGGGCGCATCGGGGCCGGTGGTGCCGCCCAGGTCGTACTTGCCGGTCAGCAGACCGAAGGCCAGCGGCGAGTAGGCGAGCAGCGACACGTCGAGCCGGTGCATCGTTTCGTCCAGCCCGTTCTCCAGCGCGCGGCTTACGAGGCAGTACACGTTCTGCACCGTCGCTACGCGCGGCAGCTGGTGCTGCTCGGCCAGGCGCACGAACTCGTGCACGCCGTAGGGCGTCTCGTTCGACAGGCCGATGTACCGCACCTTGCCCGCCTTCACCAGTCCGCCCAGAGCTTCGAGTTGCTCGTGGATCGAGGTCTGCGTGCGCTCGAGCTTGGGGTCGTAGTAGATATTGCCGAAGGCCGGCACGTTGCGCTCGGGCCAGTGGATCTGGTAGAGGTCGATCACGTCGGTCTGCAGGCGCTTGAGGCTCGCATCGCACGAGGCCACGATGTCGGCCGCCGTCATGCCCGTGCCCTCGCGCACCCAGGGCATGCCGCGCGAGGGGCCGGCCACCTTGGTGGCGAGCGTGAGCTTCTGGCGCGCGCCGGGGTTCTTCGCGAACCAGTTGCCGATGATGGTCTCCGTGGCGCCGTAGGTTTCCTTGCGCGCCGGCACGGCGTACATCTCGGCCGTGTCGATGAAGTCGACGCCGCGCGCCAGCGAACGGCTCAGGATGGCGTGCGCCGTGGGCTCGTCGACCTGCTCGCCGAAGGTCATGGTGCCGAGGCAGATGGGGGTGACGCGAAGGTCGCTGCGGCCGAGGGGGACTTGAGGAAAGGTCATGGGAACGCATGCTACCGCCGGGTACGCCGGCGTGCTGCCGCCCGTCCCGGCGCCCCCTGGGTGACGCCATTTGCTACGAAATTGATAGCTGCTCGCGCCCGACCGGCGGGCGTTGCGGGCCAATTTGGCTCATGAACCGGCTGGGCGCGATCGACGGCGGCCGCCCTCCCCCCGGCCCTTCCCCGGAGGGAAAGGGAGCCATCCCCGCAGCGTCAGGCCGCGAGAAAGCGCACCTGCGCCGGCGCGATGCCCACGCGCACGCCCGTGCCGCTTTGCAGCACCGGGTGGCCCGCGTAGTGCGGCTGGTCGGCGACCAGCGCCGTGTCGCCCACACGCAGGCGGTAGCGCGAGACCTCGCCGAGGAACTCGGCGCTTTCCACCGTCGCGTCCAGCCACAGGCACGACGCGTCGGTGGCTTCGTCGGGCGCCTGCAGCAGCACCTGGTGCGGGCGGAAGGACATGGCCGCCAGCCCCGGCGCCGGTGGCGGCCCCGCGAAGCCCGACGCCGGCAGGTGCAGCGGGCCGATGCCGCGCGCATCGAAACGCACCGCACCGCCCTCTTCCACCGCCTCGACCCGGCCCTCGAGCAGGTTGGCCGTGCCGACGAAACCTGCCACGAAGCGGTTGACCGGCTCGTCGAACAACGCCGTGGCAGGCCCGACCTGCTGCAGCACGCCGCCGTCGAGCACGGCCATGCGGTCCGCGGTGGTCATGGCCTCCTCCTGGTCGTGGGTGACGAAGATGGTCGTCAGCCCCAGCTGGCGCTGCAGTCGCTTGAGCTCGTCGCGCATCTGCACGCGCAGGTTCTTGTCCAGGTTGGACAGCGGCTCGTCCAGTAGCAGCAGCCGCGGCTCGACCACCACGGTGCGCGCCAGCGCCACGCGCTGCTGCTGGCCGCCCGACAGCTGCCCGGGCCGGCGCTTCGCGTAGTCGGCCAGGCCGACGAGTTCGAGCGCGGCAGCGACCTTGCGTTTGATGGCATCGCGCGTCTCACGCCGCTCCACCAGACCGAAGGCCACGTTGTCCCACACGTTCATGTGCGGCCACAGCGCGTAGCTCTGGAACACCATGCCGATGTGACGCGCGTGCGGCGGCACGCCGGTGATGTCCTGGCCGTCGACCCGCAGCTCGCCGCGCTGGTGGGGGTTGAAGCCGGCGATCAGCCGCAGCAGCGTCGACTTGCCCGAGCCCGAGGGGCCGAGCAGCGCGAAGAACTCGCCGGGCTCGATCGTCAGGTTGATGTCGCGCAGCACCTCGGTGGTGCCGTAGGCGAGGCTGATGTGGCGGGCTTCGAGGGATGCTTTCTTCATCGCCGGGCCGCCCCAAGACGAAGAGCGCCCCCCTGGGGGGCAGCGGACCGCGCGAAGCGGGGGAGCGTGGGGGTCAGAATTTTCATGATGCTGGGGACCTTTGCGGCGTGCGCGTGCGCTCGGCGAACCGGTGCGACGCCCAGGTGCCCAGCGCCACGACAACCACGGCCAGCACGCCGAGCGCCGCGCCGGGCCCGCGCCCCGACACGCTCTGCATGTAGAGGTAGATGCCGTAGCTCATCGGCGCCTGGCTCTCGGCCGAGGTCAGCAGGATGGTGGCGGACAGCTCCACGGCCGCGGTGATGAAGCTGGTGACGAAGCCGGCCAGGATGCCGCCGGCCATCAGCGGCACCATCACCCGCCGCACGGTGCGCCAGCGCGTCGCGCCCAGGCTCTGCGCCGCCTCCTCGAGCGACAGGTGTACCTGCTGCAGCGCGGCCATGCAGGCGCGCAGCGCATAGGGCAGGCGGCGCACCGCATAGGCCAGCATGATGAGCACCCAGCTCGTGACCACGGGCGAGTCGGTGAAGGGGATGTTGACACCCTTGAACAGGCGCAGGTAGCCGATGGCCAGCACCAGCCCCGGAATCGCCAGCGCGATGGACGCGAGCGAATCGAGCCAGCGCCGCGCCGGCAGCGCCGTGCGCAGAATGAGCCAGGCGATGGCCGTGCCGATGAGCACGTCGATCCCCGCGGCCAGCACGCAGTACAGCAGCGTGTTGCCGATCATGTGCTGCGCATCGCTGAACACGGTGGCGTAGTGATCGAGCGTGTAGGCATCGGGCAGCACCGAGAAGCTCCACACCTTGGCGAAGGACATCAGCAGGATCGCCAGGTGCGGCGCCAGCACGATCGCGAGTACGAGGCCGATCCAGCCATAGGCGAGCAGCGATTCCCAGCCCGACAGCCGCCGGCGCTGCAGACTGCTGCCGCCCTTCTGCAGCGTGGCGTAGTCGCGCCCCTGCGTCATACGCGCTGCCAGCCACAGCGCGAGGATGGAGAACGCGATCATCAGCACGCTGATGACGTAACCCATCGGGTCGTCGATGCCCACCGAGGTGATGCGCAAATAAGCCTGCGGCGCGAGCATGTTGGTCACGCCCATCACCAGCGGCGTGCCCAGGTCGTCGAACACCTTCACGAAGACCAGCGCAGCACCCGCCAGGAAGCCCGGCATCGCCAGCGGAAAGATGATGCGGCGGAACAGCCGGAAGCCGCGCGCGCCGAGGTTCTGCGCCGACTCTTCCATCGCCCCGTCGATGTTGCGCATGGCCGCCACGAGGTTCAGCAGGATGAACGGGAAGTAGTGGATGCTCTCGACGAACACCACGCCCACCAGCCCGTCCATGATCGGCACCTTGAAGCCGAACCACTGGTCGAGCAGCAGGTTCACGCTGCCGTTGCGCCCGAAGATCAGCTGCAGTGCCACCGCGCCGACGAAGGGCGGCATCACCAGCGGCAGCACGCCCAGCGTCTGGATCAGCAGCGCGCCGCGGAACTCGAAGCGCACCGTGAGGTAGGCCAGCGGCACCGCGATCAGCGAGGCGAAGAACACACTCGCGAGCGCAACGACCAGGCTGTTGACGAAGGCCTCGGTGAACAGGCTCTGGCCGAAGAAGTTGCCGAAGTGGCCCAGCGTGAAACCGCCCGAGCCGTCGATGAAGGCCGTGTAGACCACCAGGCCCACGGGCACCAGCAGGAACACGAGCAGGAAGGCCCCCACCGCGGCCGCCACCGTCCACGCGCCCCAGCCGGCGCCCTCGCCGCGCCGGCGCAACGCGGCGCCGCTCACTTGGCCAGCGCCGCCGCCTGGCTGGCGAGTTCGGTCGCCTTGGCGTAGTTGGCCTTGGCCTTGGAGGCCCAGAGCTCTTCCTGGCCCGTGAGCTGCTTGCTCACGGCGACGTCACGCCGGTTCTTGCGAAAGAGCTCGAGGAACTGCTCGTTCTTCACCGTGTCGGCGCCCACCAGCGGCGCATAGGCGAAGCCCCGCGCCTGCTTCAACAGTTCGGCGCCCTGCGCGTTGGGCCTGGCCTTGAGCTTCCTGTCGGCCTCGTGGATGGCCTTGGTCGCGGCCTGCAGTTCCTTCAGGCGGAAGGTCACCATCTGGTCGAACAGGCTCACCACCACCTGGTAACGCGACTCCGACAGCTGCGAGTCGAACTGCACCTTCGCCTTCTTCGCCACCGCCTGGATGTCGGGGTAGCCGGCGGGCACCTTCAGGTCGGCGTAGGGCAGCACCGGCAGGCGGCTGATCTTGGGCTCCAGCAGCAGTTGCTGGCCGTCCTTGCTCAAGGTGTAGGCGATGAACTTCTTCGCCTCCTCGGCGTTCTTCGCGCCGGTGACCAGGCCGATGTTGGCCGGCACCACCGCCGTGACGCTCGGGTAGGCGAAGTCGACCGGGAACCCCGAGTACTTGCCGGCCAGACCGAAGAAGTCGATCACCATGCCGATGCCGAACTGGCCGCTGTTCACGCCGTCGGGCACGCCGAAGCTGCGGTCGGTCACGGCCGCGCAGTTGCCCATGATCTCCAGCAGCTGTGTCCAGCCCCTGTCCCAGCCCTCGCCCTGCAGCAGCGTCTCGACCGTCAGGTGCGTGGTGCCCGAGCGCGACGGCGAGCTGATCGCCACGTGGCCGAAGTACTCGGGCCTGGCCAGGTCGCTCCACTCCTTGGGCGCAGGCAGCTTGTTGGCCTGCAGGTAGCGGGTGTTCCACATCATCCCGTAGCCCGCCAGGGCCTGGCCGTAGTACAGGCCCTGCGGGTCGTTGATGGGGTAGTTGCCGATCTTGGCCGGCGTGTGCGGGTTCTTCACCTCGGGCGCCGCCGTGAGCAGCTTGTCGCGCGCCAGCACCTCGAAGGCGTCGGGGGCACTGGCCCACATCACGTCGGGCCGCTGGCCCGCGGCCAGTTCCTTGATGTAGGCGATGGAGGCCGTGGTGTTCTTGTTCAGCACTTCCAGCTTGATGCCGGGGTTGGCCGCTTCGAAGCCCTTCCTGTAGGCGTCCGTCAGTTCCTTGGGAAAGGAGGTGATGACGGTCACGGTGCCGGCCTGGACGAGCGTTCCGAAGGCGGCCAGCAGGCTGGCGGCGAGCAGGCCGCGCGCGGCACGAAAGTGGGTGGGCATGGCGTGGGGTCTCCTGCGTCTGTCGTCCTGTGCGAAGGCGGCGACTCTAGCCCGCCCCAGCGCCGGGGCGCAGCAGGAATTTCCTCCACAGGGTTCACCCCGAATGCAAGCCAAATCGGGCTGTAGCGCCCGCCGTACCTGCGCGAGCAGCTATGCTTTTCATAGCAACGGCAAGTGTCCTGCGCCGGACTGCCCGCGCCGCGCGCACTGCCTATGATCGGCCGCCATGTACGTTCCCCGCCGCCCTGCCCGCTCCGAGTTCGTTCCCGTGCGCAACCTGCGCTACCACGTGCTGACCTGGGGCGACCCCGCCGACGCCCGCCCGCCACTGGTGCTGCTGCACGGCTGGATGGACGTCGGCGCCTCATGGCAGTTCGTCGTCGACGCGATGCGCGAAGAGCGCTTCATCGTCGCGCCCGACTGGCGCGGCTACGGCCTGACCGAGGGCGGCGGCGTCGACAACTACTGGATGCCCGACTACCTCGCCGACCTCGACTGGCTGCTCGACCACTATGCAGGCGATCGCGCCGTCGACCTGGTGGGCCACAGCATGGGCGGCAACGTGACCATGCACTACGCCGGCGTGCGGCCGCAGCGGCTGCGCCGCGTGGTCAACCTCGAAGGCTTCGGCATGCCGGCCTACCGCGCCGACGAGGCGCCGGGGCGCTACGGCCGCTGGATCGACGAACTCAAGAAGCTGCATGCCGGCGGGATGGACCTCGCCAGCTACCCCGCGGCCGACGGCGTGGCGCGCCGGCTCATGAAGACCAATCCGCGGCTCACGCAGGACAAGGCCGACTGGCTGGCCCGCCATTGGGCCAGCTGCACGAAGGATGGCGAAGGCGCCGAGCGCTGGAGCATCCTCGGCGACCCGGCGCACAAGGTGATCAATGCCAACCTGTTCCGCGCCGACGAGGCGCTGGCGCTGTATGCGGCGATCGAGGCACCGGTGCTGGCGGTCGAGGCCAGCGACGACAGCCTGCGCGGCTGGTGGGGCAAGCGCTACTCGCTCGAGGAATACCACGAGCGCCTCCAGGCGGTGAAGGACGTGCGCATCGCGCGGGTCGACGACGCGGCCCACATGCTGCACCACGACCAGCCCGAGCGCGTGGCCGGGCTGATCGAGGAATTCCTCGCCGCCTGAAGGCGCGCCCCGGCTTCAGAGCCGGGGATCCTCCTCCGCCTCCAGCTTTGCCTGTGATTCGCCCAGACGCGTATCCGCTTCGTGCGCGGGTACTTCGGGGGCGGCCTCTTCGGCACGGCGCTCGTCATGGTCGGCGAGCGCCGACTCACCGGCCGCCCGAGCGGCGTCGGCAGTGTCGAAACGCTCACCGCCCACGTGCGCGGTGCCGGTGCCGGTTTCGCCCACGGGCACATGCCGCCACTGGTAGCGGCCGTCGTCGGTCGGTTCGATTTCCACGGTCCATCGGCTCATGAGCGGCTCCTTTCGAGGTTTGAATCCAGTTTCGGTGCCTGCAGCTTCTGGCGAAGCGAGCATCCGCTCTGGCGGCCGATCCAGCGTCGCTGTGCAGGAGGTGCCCGACACGCCGGCGCACTTCGTTCGGCGATCGCGCCTTTTTCCGACACGCGTGCAGCCGCGCTTCGGGCAGACTGCGTCGGTTTTGCCCCGACGCCCCTCCTGCGCGAGCGCCCATGGACCGACTGAACGCCACCGAACAAAAAGAATTCCGCCGGCTGCTCCGCCGCAACGTGCAGTTGCCGCTGCTGCTGGGCCTCACCGGCGCAGTGGTCTTCGTCGCACTGATCGCTTATCTGCTGGCGGTGATCGGCTGGGTCGAGCACACCGACCGCGTGACGCGCAACGCCACCGAGGCGCAACGCCTGCAGGCCGAAATGCAGTCCTCGGTTCGCGGCTACCTGCTAACCGGCAACGACGCCTTCCTGGTGCCCTACCAGACAGCCGAAGACCAGGCCCAGAATCTGTTGACCGAGCTGCGCGGCCTGGTCGCCGACAACCCGCCGCAAGTGGCGCGCGCCACACGGCTGACCGAACTGCAGAAGGCCTGGTCCGATTACGCGGAGGACATCGTCGCGCGCAAGCGCCGCGGCGAGAACGTGGACGCGCTGGTCCAGGGCGGCCAGGGCAAGCGCCTGGCCGACGACGCCCGCAGCACCTTCGCGGCTTTCGTCGACACCGAACGGGCACTTCGCGCCCAGCGGAATGCAAATGCCAACCGCACCGCGATCGGGGTGATCGTCGGCTACCTGCTGTTCAGCGCCGTCGTGAGCGCCCTGCTGGCGTATTTCGGCCGCCGGCAGATGGTTCAGCTGTCGGACACCTACGCCCGCACCATCGTCGACCTGGCGGCGCAGACGGACCAGCTGCAGCAGCAGGCGTGGCTGCAGGGCGCGCAGACCGAGCTGGCCAGCCAGACCGTGGGCCAGCTGACGGCGCAGGAGCTGGGCCGGCAGGTGCTGGACTTCTTCGCCCGGCACGCGGGCAGCGTGGTCGGCGCAGCCTACGTGCGCGAGCCCCAGGGTGGCCTGCGCCGGGTGGCCAGCTACGGTTTCTCGCGCGAGGCCGAGGCCGCGCCCCAGACCGTGCTGCCGGGCGAGGGCCTGGTCGGCCAGGCCGTCACCCGCGACGAGCCGCAGATCGTCACGCCGGTGCCGCCGGGCTACCTGCGCGTGACGTCCGGGCTCGGCGACGCCGACCCGCAGACGCTGCTGCTGCTGCCGATCCGCCATGAAGGCGAAGTCAACGGGGTGGTCGAGCTGGGCCTGCTCGCGCCGCCCACGCCGCGCGTGCTGGCGCTGATGCGCAGCGTGGCCGAGGACGCCGGGGCCTCGATGGCCGCCGCGCGCTACCGCGAGCGGCTGCAGGACGTGCTGGCCGAGACGCAGCAGCTCAACGAAGAGCTGCAGGTGCAGCAGGAAGAGCTGCGCACCGCCAACGAAGAACTCGAGGAGCAGTCGCGCGCCCTGAAGGAATCGCAGGCCCACCTGGAGAACCAGCAGGCCGAGCTGGAGCAGACCAACAACCAGCTCGCCGAACGCACCGAGCAGCTCGACCTGCGCAACGCGGCCCTGCGCCGCGCGCAGGACGACCTGGAGCAGCGTGCCGACGACCTGCAGCGCGCCAGCCGCTACAAGTCCGAGTTCCTCGCCAACATGTCGCACGAGCTGCGCACGCCGCTGAACAGCGCACTCATCCTGTCGAAGCTGCTCGCCGACAACGCGAAGGGCAACCTCGACGCCGAACAGGTCAAGTTCGCGCAGTCGATCCACGCCTCGGGCAACGACCTGCTGGTGCTGATCAACGACGTGCTCGACATCGCCAAGGTGGAGGCGGGACGGATGGAGGTGCATGCCGAGCACGTGCCGGTGGCGCGGCTGGCCGATGCGCTGCGCAACACCTTCACCCCGCTGGCCGCGGACAAACAGCTCGAGTTCCGGCTGGACGTCGCGGCCGACGCGCCGCAGAGCATCGTGTCGGACCGCCAGCGGGTGGAGCAGATCCTGAAGAACCTGCTGTCGAACGCGATCAAGTTTACCGACCGCGGCAGCGTGGTGCTGGCGGTTGCGCGCGGCGAGGCGGACGGCCTGCGCTTCGAGGTCAGCGATTCGGGCATCGGCATCCCGGCGGACCAGCAGGAACTGATCTTCGAGGCCTTCCACCAGGCCGACGGCACCACCAGCCGCCGCTATGGCGGCACCGGGCTGGGGCTGTCCATCTCGCGCGACCTCGCCACGCTGCTGGGCGGCACGCTGGGCGTGCGCAGCACGCCGGGCCAGGGCAGCACCTTCACGCTCATGCTGCCGGCCGACCTGGCGCAGCCGCTGCCGGGCGCCGGCCAGGCGCCCGCCCCCGCCGTCACGGCGCACCCGGCGCCGCGGCCCGCCGCGCTGGCACCGCATGCGATCGCGCCCCGCG
>JAFEEH010000043.1 GCA_018241185.1 Pseudomonadota bacterium
CGGCAATGGCAGCAAGCGCGTTGAGCTGGTTGTGCTCGCCGGTCAGTGCCCACTCGATGCGGCCCACCACGCGGCCGTCGCGCAGCACGTCGAAGGCGTGCTGCGCGCCCTCGACCTGCCACTGCGCATCGCTGCCGGCGGCGCCGAAGCCGGCTACCGGGCTCCAGCAGCCCTTGGCCAGCACGCGCTTCAGACTGTCTTCCGCTGCGTTGACGACCAGCCGGCCGCTGGCGGGCACGGTGCGCACGAGGTGGTGGAACTGCCGCTCGATGGCGGCCAGGTCGTCGAAGATGTCCGCGTGGTCGAACTCCAGGTTGTTCAGGATCGCGGTGCGCGGCCGGTAGTGAACGAACTTGCTGCGCTTGTCGAAGAAGGCGGTGTCGTATTCGTCGGCTTCGATCACGAAGCACTTGCCGGTGCCGAGGCGCGCCGACACCCCGAAGTCGAGCGGCACGCCCCCGACCAGGAAGCCCGGTTGCTGCCCGGCCTGCTCCAGCACCCAGGCCAGCATCGAGGTCGTCGTGGTCTTGCCGTGCGTGCCGGCCACGGCCAGCACGTGGCGGCCCTGCAGCACATGCTCTGCCAGCCACTGCGGGCCGCTGGTGTAGGGCGCGCCGGCGTCGAGGATGGCTTCCATCAAGGGGAACCTGGGGGCGCCGTCGGGCAGGCGCACGCGGGAGACGACGTTGCCGATCACATACATGTCGGGCTTCAGCGCCATCTGTCCGACGTCGTAGCCTTCGATCAGGTCGATGCCGAGCGCGCGCAACTGGTCGCTCATCGGCGGGTAGACGCCAGCGTCGCAACCGGTCACACGGTGCCCGGCCTCGCTCGCCAGGGCGGCCAGCCCGCCCATGAAGGTGCCGCAGATGCCCAGGATATGAATGTGCATCGACCGATTCTAGGGACGGGCCGCGGGGCGATCGGCGCGGAAAACGGCACAGCGGGCACAATCGCCCGATGGACACCGGCAAGCGCGAAATCGCCGCAGCGGCCGCCCGACTCATCGTCGAGGAAGGGCTGGAGTACGGCGCCGCCAAGCGGCGCGCGGTGCGCGACCTCGGGCTGCCTGCGCGCACCGCGCTGCCGAACAACGACGAGATCGAAGCCGAGGTGCGCGACTACATCCAGCTGTTCTGCGCCGACACCCAGCCGGCCGAGCTGCAGGCGCTGCGGGCGCTGGCGCTCGAATGGATGGAGCACATGGCCGCCTTCCGTCCGTACTTGGGTGGAGCGGTGTGGCACGGCACGGCGACAAGGCTGTCCGACATCTACATCCAGCTTTTCTGCGACGACCCGAAGTCCGCCGAGATCGCCCTGATCGACCACCACGTGGACTACGAGCCGCGCATGGTCACGGGCTTCCATGGCGAGCAGGTCGAAGCATTGAGCGTGCATGCGCGCAGCCGGGCGCTCGGCACCGAGGTGGGTGTCCATTTGCTGATCTACGACCTGGACGATCTGCGCGGCGCGCTGCGTCCGGACACGCAGGGACGGGTGCCGCGCGGCGATCTCGCTGCCGTCCGGCGTCTGCTGGCAGGGTGAGACGACCATGAATTCATCGCGACGAAACTGGCTGTTTGGTGGTGTCGCCGTGGCGGCCGCGGCGGCCGGTGCTGCGGGCGCCTGGTGGCGCCACAGCCTGAGGGGAAATGCGGGCGGCGAGATGCTGGATGCTGCCTTCTGGGGCCAGACTTTCGATCGGCCGGAGGGCGGGCAACTGGCGTTGTCGAGCCTCAAGGGCAAGCCGCTGCTGCTCAACTTCTGGGCGACCTGGTGCCCGCCCTGCGTCGAAGAGTTGCCGATGCTCGACCGCTTCTTTCGCGAACAAGCATCCAATGGCTGGCAAGTCGCGGGATTGGCGATCGATCAGCCGAGCGCGGTACGCAAATTCCTGGAGCGGACGCCGGTCAGCTTTCCGAACGGGATGGCGGGGCTGCAGGGCACCGATCTCGTCAAGCGGCTGGGCAATACCAGCGGTGGCCTGCCGTTCACGTTGGTGCTCGACCGAGGGGGCGCAGTCCTCGCACGTAAAATGGGCAAGCTCGAACCCGCCGACCTCGACGCTTGGCGGCGTGGACAAGTTCACGGATAGAATCCGGCGCTCTCATCGGCGATGGCGTTAGAACGCTGCAATAGGCCGATTTTCAGGTGAGTTGAACCCGATTGACCGGCAAAGCCGGCGCGCTGGAGGACCATGGATCTGCGCAAACTCAAGACACTGATCGACCTGGTGTCCGAATCCAATATTTCCGAACTCGAGATCACCGAAGCCGAAGGCAAGGTCCGCATCGTCAAGGGTGGCGAGGCCGCGCCCGTGCAGTACGTGCAGGCCCTGGCCGCCGCGCCCGCCGCCGCCCCTGCGGCAGCGACGGCCGCAGCACCTGCAGCGTCCGCTGCGGCCGCTCCGCCCGCCGAGCCCACGGGGCACGTCGTCAAGTCGCCGATGGTCGGCACTTTCTACCGCTCGGCCAGTCCGGGCGCGCCGGCCTTCGTCGAAGTCGGCGCCCAGGTGAAGGAGGGCGACACGCTCTGCATCATCGAGGCGATGAAGATCCTCAACGAGATCGAGGCCGACAAGTCCGGCACCGTGACCAAGATCCTCGGCGAGAACGGCCAGGCGGTCGAGTACGGCCAGCCGCTGTTCATCATCGAGTGAGTTCTTGATGTTCAAGAAGATCCTGGTTGCCAACCGCGGCGAGATCGCCTTGCGGATCCAGCGCGCCTGCAGCGAGATGGGCGTGAAGGCCGTGATGGTCTATTCCGAGGCCGACCGCGAAGCCAAGTACGTGAAGCTGGCCGACGAGGCCGTCTGCATCGGGCCGGCGCCGTCGGGGCAGAGCTACCTGAACATGCCGGCCATCATTTCGGCGGCCGAGGTGACCGACGCGGAGGCCATCCACCCCGGCTATGGGTTCCTCAGCGAGAACGCCAACTTCGCCGAGCGCGTCGAGCAGAGCGGGTTCCAGTTCATCGGCCCTACGCCCGAGTCGATCCGCATCATGGGCGACAAGGTGTCGGCCAAGCAGACCATGCTCAAGGCCGGCGTGCCTTGCGTGCCGGGCTCGGACGGCGAACTGTCCGACGATCCGGCCGCGAACAAGCGCATCGCCAAGGCCATCGGCTATCCGGTGATCATCAAGGCCGCAGGCGGTGGCGGCGGCCGCGGCATGCGCGTGGTGCACACCGAGGCGGCACTGATCAATGCGATCCAGATGACCAAGGCCGAAGCGGCCGCGGCCTTCAACAATCCGGCCGTGTACATGGAGAAGTTCCTCCAGAACCCGCGCCACATCGAGATCCAGGTCCTCGCGGACAAGCACAAGAACGCGGTCTACCTGGGCGAGCGCGACTGCTCCATGCAGCGTCGCCACCAGAAGGTGATCGAGGAGTCGCCTGCACCGGGCATCCCACGCAAGCTGATCGAGAAAATCGGCGAGCGCTGCGCGGCGGCCTGCAAGAAGATCGGCTACCGCGGCGCGGGCACTTTCGAGTTCCTCTACGAGAACGGCGAGTTCTACTTCATCGAGATGAACACCCGCGTGCAGGTGGAGCACCCCGTGACCGAGTTCACCACCGGCATCGACATCGTGAAGACGCAGATCATGGTGGCGGCTGGCGAGCGCCTGCCTTTCACCCAGCGCCAGATCGAGATGCGCGGCCACGCGATCGAGTGCCGCATCAATGCCGAAGACCCGTACAAGTTCACGCCTTCGCCGGGCCGCATCACGATGTGGCATTCGCCTGGCGGTCCAGGCGTGCGGGTGGATTCGCATGCGTACACGAACTACTTCGTGCCGCCGAACTACGACTCGATGATCGGCAAGATCATCGTCTACGGCGACACGCGCGAGCAGGCCATGGCGCGCATGCGCACGGCCCTCAACGAGACGGTGGTCGAGGGCATCCTGACCAACATCCCGCTGCACCGCGAGCTGATGGTCGACTCGAAGTTCATGGCCGGCGGCACCAACATCCACTACCTCGAGGAGTGGATGGCGGCCCACAAGCGTTGACCGACCGTGTTTGAGCTGCGCCTGCTGGCACCCGAGGAGCGCGTCGAGGTGCTGGGCGAGGCACTCGAGGCGCTCGACGCCCTGAGCGTCTCGGTCGAGGACGCCGATGCACAGACCGATGCCGAGCAGGCCCTTTTCGGCGAGCCGGGCATGCCGCCGCCGCGCGAGGGCTGGCAGCGCTCGCGTGTGGTCGCCTTGTTCGCCGAAGCGGACGCGGCGCGCCATGCGGCCGAGGTTCTCGTGGCGCAGGACTTCTTCGAAGGTTGCGAAATCATCGGCGCCGCCGAAGTCGCAGAGCAGGACTGGGTGCGCCTGACGCAGTCCCAGTTCGCGCCGGTGGAGATCACGCCCACCTTCTGGATCGTCCCGACCTGGCATGAGCCGCCGGCCGCGGCGCGGCAGGTCATCCGCCTCGACCCGGGCCTGGCCTTCGGCACCGGCACGCACCCGACCACCCGCATGTGCCTGCGCTGGATCGCCACGCGCGGGCAAGGTGGCGCTGGCGCCCGGGTGCTCGACTACGGCTGCGGCTCCGGCATCCTGGCCATCGGTGCCGCCAAGTTCGGCGCGGGCGAGATCGATGCGGTCGACATCGACACGGCTGCGGTGCAGTCGACCGAACTGAATGCCGAGGCCAACGGCGTGCGGCTCAACGCGGGCCTGCCCGAAGTCGCGCGTGGCGAGTACGACACGGTGCTTGCCAACATCCTCGCCACGCCGCTCAAGGTGCTGGCGCCCCTGCTGTGCGCGTATGTGCGCCCGGGTGGCGCGCTGGTGCTGGCAGGCATCCTGGAGCGGCAGGCCGACGAACTCAAGGCGGCGTATGCGCCTCATCTTTCGCTGGAAGTGAGCGACACCGAGGACGGCTGGATCCTCATGACCGCGCGCCGCTGAAGCCCGACGCGCAGCGGTGGCGCAGGCAGGGGCGCCCCTACAATCTTTCACCCATGAGCCTTGTCACCCGCTGCCCTGCATGCTCGACTGCATTCAAGGTGGTGCGTGACCAACTCCGCATCTCCGAAGGCTGGGTGCGCTGTGGTCGGTGCAGCCAGGTCTTCGATGCCACGCTGGACCTGCAGGACTCGGAAGATGGCGTGCCGAACGCAACGACAACGCTTTCGCCTGCGCCTTCGTCCGAAGCTCAAGCTGCCGCACCCGATCCCGCATCGCCCGATCTGGTCGAGACCGTCGGCGCGGCGCCGCCATCGCTCGACGAGGATGACTTCGTCGAGCCCGATGGCCTGCCGATGCCCGCTGCGCCGGCTGCAAGCTGGCCTGCGCGGGACCTGCTGGATCTCGGGTTCGGGCCGGCGCCCGTCGCTTTGCCCGCTGGTCATCTTCTGGCCGAGTCGGAAGCGGCGCAGGAGCCGGAGATTTCCAGTTCAGTGTCGAGCAGTTCGACCGCGGAGGCCGCGCCAGCGGGCGCCAGCGGCTGGTTGTCGTTTCCCGCCGATCTGCCGGCCGTCGTGGCGGACGAACCCTGGCCCCTGAGCGCCGCCAGCCGGCCGCCGCAGGACGACGCCACGTCAGCCGAGGACGTGCCTCCGTCGCCGGTGGACCAGGCGGTCGATGCGCAACTGCAGAAGGCATTGCGGCGCGCGCGCATTCAGGCCCTGCGCGAGTCGCGCGCGCGTGCACGCGCCGAGGCAGAAGCGGAAGGCCGAACCCAGACCACAACCGCCGACGCAGGCCCCGCGAGCGACACCGAGGTTCCGGCAGTGCCGTCCGAGCCGATCCCGGAAGCGCCCGCGTCCGTGCATGAAGCCGCGACCCTGCGCCAGGCCTCCGAAGAGCCGCCGGGGCCCGAAGCCGCCGTGCCCGCCCCTGCGTTGCCGAGCTTTCTCGACGTCGGGGCGCCCATCGAAACATCGACGAAGTCGCCCCACCGTGCGGCGCTGCTCACCTTCGCAATGCTCGCCGCCTTGCTGTTGATGTTCCAGGTGCTGCGGCACGAACGTGATGCGCTCGCCGCTGCGCAGCCGGGCATGCGGCCCGTGCTCGCGATGCTGTGCCAGTTGAGCGGTTGCGAGCTGTCGCCGGTGCGGCGCATCGACGCGATCCGCATCGACGGCTCGTCCTTCACGCCCGAGCGCGACGGCGGGGGGTATCGGCTGCTCTTCAGCCTTCGCAATGCGTCGCCGACGGCGCTGGCGATGCCCGCGATCGAACTGTCGCTGCTCGACGGCAACGAGCGGCCCGTGGTGCGGCGCGTGTTCCAGCCCGCCGAGTTCGGCGCGCCGGCCGTGCTCGGCCCGCGGGCCGAGCACGCGGCCACGCTGGCGCTCGCGCTGAAGCTGCCCGAAAGCGGCGGCGTGCCGCCGGTGGTGGGCTACAGCCTGCTGGCCTTCTATCCCTGAGTGCGACCTTTTCCTCTTTCTTTCCTACCTTTGCAGGACCTTCCATGGCAGCAGTGATTTGCGGTTCCCTCGCCTTCGACACGATCATGAATTTCGAAGGCCGCTTCGCCGACCAGATCCTGCCGGACCAACTGCACATCCTGAACGTGTCTTTTCTCGTGCCCGGCCTGCGGCGCGACTTCGGGGGCTGCGCCGGCAACATCGCCTACAGCCTGAACGCGCTCGGTGGTCAGGCGCTGCCGATGGCCACCGTGGGCAGCGACGGCGCCGACTATGTCGAACGCCTGCGCACGCTGGGCATCGGCACTGAATTCATCCGTGAGGTGACCGACAGCTACACCGCGCAGGCCATGATCATGACCGACCGCGACAACAACCAGATCACCGCCTTCCATCCCGGGGCGATGCAGCAGGCGCACATCACCCGCATCGAGGCCCGCAGCGACATCCGCCTGGGCATCGTCGCGCCCGATGGCCGTGAGGCAATGGTGCAGCATGCGGCGCAGTTCAAGGCGGCCGGCACTCCCTTCGTCTTCGACCCGGGCCAGGGCCTGCCGATGTTCGACGGCAAGGAACTCGCCCATTTCATCGACCAGGCCGACTGGGTGGTGGTGAACGACTATGAAGGCAAGATGTTGTCGGACCGCACGGGCTGGGACAGCGCCGCCATCTCGCGCCGCGTGAAAGGCCTGGTCGTGACACTCGGGGCGGATGGCTGCGAGGTCTGGACCGATGGAGCTTCGGTGCATGTCCCTGCGGTCAAGCCCGCAGCCATCGTCGATCCCACGGGCTGCGGCGATGCCTGGCGGGGCGGCCTCCTGTATGGCCTCGAGCAGGGCTGGGACCTGCGCCGTTGTGCCGAACTGGGCAACCACGTCGGCGCGCTGAAGATCGCTTGCCGCGGGCCGCAGAACTACAGCATCGATCGAAGCCAGATCGGCCTGTAGCGCCCGCCGGATGGGCGCCGGAAGCTATCAAAAGCATAGCAAACCGTTCGAGTCGCAGGCGCGGTGACAGCATGAAAAAAGCCCGGCACCTTGCGGTGCCGGGCTTGGCCTGACAGGCGCTGCTAAAGCGACTCAGGGCTTGCTGGCCGTGGGGAACGGCCAGGCAGCCTGCGGGTTCAGCGTGGTCTGTGCGGCAGGCGCAGGAGCAGCGGCTGCCTTGGCAGCAGGCGCAGGCTTCGCGGCCTTCTTCGCAGCAGGCTTCTTGGCGGCCTTCTTGGCAGCAGGCTTCTTGGCAGGAGCCTTTTTCGCAGCGGCCTTCTTGGCGGGGGCCTTTTTCGCAGCGGCCTTCTTTGCAGGCGCCTTCTTGGCAGCGGCCTTCTTCGCCGGCGCCTTCTTCGCTGCAGCCTTCTTCGCCGGTGCCTTCTTGGCAGCGACCTTCTTCGCCGGCGCCTTCTTGGCAGCGACCTTCTTGGCCGCAACCTTCTTCGCCGGTGCCTTCTTGGCAGCGACCTTCTTGGCCGCAACCTTCTTCGCCGGTGCCTTCTTGGCGACGACCTTCTTGGCCGGTGCCTTCTTCGCTGCTGCGACCTTCTTGGCCGGAGCCTTCTTCGCGGCCGCTTTCTTCGCCGGCGCTTTCTTTGCAGTTGCCATTTCTTTCTCCTTGATCAAGTTGAAAACATCAACCTTTGGAAGCACTCCTCCGCTCGTCTGCGAGCGAGAAGCGATTCATGGCGTTGGAGCAGACTCCAGCGCCATGAACACGGGAACCCCGGACGCCGCACTCTGCGGTGCATGAAGCGATCGGGGTGATTCTTGGGTCCATTCGATTCTTTGGAAACTCAATCCCAGGAGAGCGCGCCACCCGACTGGTACTCGATCACGCGGGTTTCGAAGAAGTTGCGCTCTTTCTTCAGGTCGATCATTTCGCTCATCCAGGGGAACGGGTTTTCCTCGTTCGGGAAAAGCGCTTCGAGGCCGATCTGCGTCGCACGCCGGTTGGCGATGTAGCGCAGGTAGCCCTTGAACATGGAGGCATTCATGCCGAGCACGCCGCGCGGCATGGTGTCTTCGGCATAGCGGTATTCGAGTTCGACCGCCTTCTGGAACAGGCCCTTGATCTCCGCCTTGAACTCGGGCGTCCAGAGGTGGGGGTTCTCGAGCTTGAGCTGGTTGATCAGGTCGATGCCGAAATTGCAGTGCATCGACTCGTCGCGCAGGATGTACTGGTACTGCTCGGCCGCACCGGTCATCTTGTTCTGACGGCCGAGCGCGAGGATCTGCGTGAAGCCGACGTAGAAGAACAGGCCCTCCATCAAGCAGGCGAAGACGATCAGGCTCTTGAGCAGCGTCTGGTCGTTCTCGGGCGTGCCGGTGTGGAAGTTCGGATCCATGATCGCGCCGATGAACGGGATCAGGAACTCATCCTTGTCGCGGATCGACTGGACTTCGTTGTAGGCGTTGAAGATCTCGGCCTCGTCCAGGCCCAGCGATTCGACGATGTACTGGTAGGCGTGCGTGTGGATCGCCTCTTCGAAGGCCTGGCGCAGCAGAAACTGCCGGCATTCGGGCGCCGTGATGTGGCGGTAGGTGCCCAGCACGATGTTGTTGGCCGCCAGCGAGTCGGCGGTCACGAAGAAGCCGAGGTTGCGCTTGACGATGCGCCGCTCGTCCTCGGTCAGGCCGTTCGGGTCCTTCCAGAGGGCGATGTCGCGGTTCATGTTCACTTCCTGCGGCATCCAGTGGTTGGCGCAGGTGGCGAGGTACTTCTCCCACGCCCACTTGTACTTGAACGGCACCAACTGGTTGACGTCGGTCTGGCCGTTGATGATGCGCTTGTCAGCCGCGTTGACGCGGCGTGCGCTCGCCGGTGCGGCGTGCGAGGCGGAGGAAGCAGGGGCTGCAGCGGCGGCGGGCGACGCGAAGGAATGCGTGGCGAGCGAAGCAGCAGGAAGGGAAGTCGCTGCCGCCATCGAGACTCCCGCTGCGGCGGCGTTGCTCGATGAAGTTTGCGGCTGGCTCCTCGGTGCGGAGGGCTTGACTTCTTCGTCCCAGGTCAACATAGAAAAATCCAATGCTCAATTATCAGAGCAACGATGCGTGTTGGAAAGTTATCCGCAGGCACCGTGCACGAATTATGTTGTGCGCAGGCGTCGTGCATGTCGTCCGATGCCGCGCGAAAAGAGAAGAGCGGTCCGTCGTGGACCGCTCTTCATCGCCATCACTGGCAGGCTTCGCAGCCCGGATCGTCGATCGCGCAGAACTTGATGTCGGTCGCGGGCGTCGCGTTCATCTGTTCCTGCGCAGCGGCCGCCGCGAGTTCGAGCGCGCTCGGTGCCGCGGGCTTCGCAGCAGCCGACATCTCGTGGCTGCCGCCAGAGGACACCGCGTTGAGCCGGCCCGACTGCACCGTCGACTTCTCGGCGTGCGTGGCGCTGATGGTGCGCAGGTAATAGGTGGTCTTCAGGCCGCGCAGCCAGGCGAGCTTGTAGGTGTCGTCGAGCTTCTTGCCCGATGCGCCGGCCATGTAGATGTTCAGCGACTGGGCCTGGTCGATCCACTTCTGGCGACGCGCGGCGGCTTCCACCAGCCACACCGGCTCGACCTCGAAGGCGGTGGCGTACAGCGCCTTGATGTCCTGCGGCACGCGGTCGATGGGGCGCAGCGAGCCGTCGAAGTGCTTGAGGTCCATGACCATGACGTCGTCCCACAGGCCCAGGCGCTTGAGGTCGCGCACCAGGTAGTGGTTGATGACCGTGAATTCGCCCGACAGGTTCGACTTGACCGACAGGTTGCCGAAGCAGGGCTCGATCGAGGCGTCGACGCCGATGATGTTGGAGATCGTCGCCGTCGGCGCGATGGCCACACAGTTGGAGTTGCGCATGCCGTCCTGCGCGATCTTGGCGCGCAGCGCGTCCCAGTCGAGCGAGGTCGAGCGGTCCACTTCCACATAGCCGCCGCGCGCCTTCTCGAGCAGGTCCAGCGAGTCGATCGGCAGGATGCCCTTGTCCCACAGCGAGCCGCGGAAGCTGGAGTACTTGCCGCGCTCACGCGCCAGCTCGGTCGACGCCCAGTAGGCGTGGTAGCAGATCGCCTCCATCGAGCGATCGGCGAATTCCACCGCCTGCTCGCTGCCGTAGGGGATGCGCAGTTCGTACAGCGCGTCCTGGAAGCCCATCAGGCCCAGGCCCACCGGACGGTGGCGCAGGTTGGAGTCGCGCGCCTTCTTCACCGCGTAATAGTTGATGTCGATCACGTTGTCGAGCATCCGCATGGCGATGGAGATCGTCTTCTTGAGCTTCTCCTGGTCGACGGCCCCGTCCTTCAGGTGCTGCAGCAGGTTCACCGATCCCAGGTTGCATACCGCGGTTTCGGTGTCGCTGGTGTTGAGCGTGATCTCGGTGCACAGGTTGGACGAGTGCACCACGCCGGCGTGCTGCTGCGGCGAGCGCACGTTGCAGGCGTCCTTGAAGGTGATCCAGGGGTGGCCGGTCTCGAACAGCATCGAGAGCATCTTGCGCCACAGGTCGGTGGCAGGCACCGTCTTGGCCGGCTTGATCTCGCCGCGTGCCGCCTTTTCCTCGTAGGCGACGTAGGCCTTCTCGAAGTCGGCGCCGAACAGGTCGTGCAGGTCGGGCACGGAGGAGGGCGAGAACAGGGTCCAGTTGCCCTTTTCCATGACGCGGCGCATGAACAGGTCGGGGATCCAGTTCGCCGTGTTCATGTCGTGCGTGCGGCGGCGGTCGTCGCCCGTGTTCTTGCGCAGCTCCAGGAACTCCTCGATGTCCAGGTGCCAGGTTTCCAGGTACGTGCAGACCGCGCCCTTGCGCTTGCCACCCTGGTTCACGGCCACGGCCGTGTCGTTGACGACCTTCAGGAAAGGCACGACGCCCTGTGATTCGCCGTTGGTGCCCTTGATGTGGCTGCCCAAGGCACGCACGCGGGTCCAGTCGTTGCCCAGGCCGCCGGCGAACTTCGACAGCAGCGCGTTCTCCTTGATCGACTCGTAGATGCCGTCCAGGTCGTCGGGCACGGTCGTCAGGTAGCACGACGACAGCTGCGAGCGCAGCGTGCCGCTGTTGAACAGCGTGGGGGTGGACGACATGAAGTCGAAGGACGACAGCACCTCGTAGAACTCGATGGCACGCGCCTCGCGGTCGATCTCGTTCAGCGCCAGGCCCATCGCCACGCGCATGAAGAAGGCCTGGGGCAGCTCGATGCGCTGCTTGCGCACGTGCAGGAAGTAGCGGTCGTACAGCGTCTGCAGGCCGAGGTAGTCGAACTTCAGATCGCGGTCGGCCTTCAGCGCGGCACCCAGGCGGGCCAGGTCGTACTGCAGCAGCTTCTCATCCAGCAGTTCGTTGTCCACGCCCTTCTTGACGAAGTGGGGGAAGTAGTCGGCGTAACCCTGCGCCATCTCGGCGTGGGTCACTTCGCGGCCCAGCACCTCCTTGAAGATCGTGTGCAGCAGCAGGCGCGCGGTGGCGAAGGTGTAGTCGGGGTCCTTCTCGATCAGCGTGCGGGCGGCCAGGATCGATGCCTTGTAGACCTCGTCCAGAGGCACGCCGTCGTACAGGTTGCGCATCGTCTCGGCGACGATCGGCTCGGCCTTGACGCCTTCGCCCAGGTTCGCGCAGGCCGACTCGAGCAGGCTTTGCAGGGCGCCCATGTCCAGCGCGACGCGCTCGCCGCGGTCCAGCACGTGCAGCGTGGGCTGCGCAGGCTTGGCGCTCTGCTCGCCCTGCTTCTGGCGTTCCTGGGTGCGGCGTTCGCGGTACAGCACGTAGGCACGCGCCACCTCGTGGTGGCCGCCGCGCATCAGGCCCAGCTCGACCTGGTCCTGCACATCCTCGATGTGGAAGGTGCCGCCGCCCGGGCGCGAGCGCACCATCGCGCGCACCACCGCCTGGGTCAGGCCGTCAACCGTCTCGCGCACGCTGGCCGAGGCCGCGCCCTGCGTGCCGTGCACGGCCAGGAAGGCTTTCATCATCGCCACGGCGATCTTGTTCGGCTCGAAGGGCACGACGGCGCCGTTGCGCCGGATGATCTGGTAATGCGCGAGGGCCGGGCTGGCGGCGCTCGCCACGTCACGGCCCTGGGGCGTCGCCACTGGCGCGGCGCGAGGAGTCGAGGGGGAGGTCAGGGCAGCTTGCATTCGGGTCCTTCGTTGACGTCTGTGGTTGTTCTGTGCCGGGCCGCTTCGGCAGGGTGCGAGCGGCTCGCAATGCCGTGTAGTTGGGGGCAGGCGCACACTATATCTAGGGTGCGGATGGGCTTCAAGCCACTACCTGTAGTGTTTTTCACGAGGAGGTTGCCGTGTTGCGTGGAGCCGCCGCCGCCGATGCCTGCGCAAGGCGCACCGAGGTTGCTTCACCTTAGCGCGGGCCGCGCGGCATGGGCTTCGCGGGCGCTTTTGGGCCTGGAGGCCGCATGGTTGCTGCGTCGGCCACGCGAGACGGCGCGGGCGGCGGCGTCCCATGCTCCCGGCGGCCGATGGGTCGGCCGAGAGAAAAATTTCAGGTTCGCCCTTCGCGCGGCGGAAAAACCGCATCGGGCCAGCCAAGTGCTCGTTGCAGTCGCGCCCAGTCGAAGCCCGGCCCGGGGTCGAGCTTGCGGCCGGGTGCGATGTGTTCGTGCCCCGCCACGGCCTCGATCGGATAGCGCTGCATCAGGGCCGGGCAGAGGGTTGCGAGGGCCTCGTACTGTGCCGCCTCGAAGCGCTCCCCCTCCAGGCCTTCGAGCTCGATGCCGATCGAATGGTCGTTGCAGTTCGCGCGCCCGCGCCAACTCGATGCGCCGGCGTGCCAGGCGCGATCGTCGCAGCTCACGAACTGCCACAACTCGCCGGTGCGGCGCACATAGAAGTGTGCCGAGACCTGCAGGCCGCGGATCTGCTCGAAGTAGGGGTGTGCCGACCCGTCGAGGCGGTTCGTGAACAGGGCCTGCACTTCGTCGCCGCCGTAGCGGCCGGGCGGGAGGCTGATCGAGTGCAGCACGACCAGGTCGATCGCGCTGCCCGAGGGGCGGGGTCCGAAGTTCGGCGAGTCGAGCCGGCGCGCCGGGCGATACCAGCCGCCGCTCCACGGCGTGCGGTCGTCGCCGGCCGACGCGGGAGGCGAATCAGGCATCGTCGCCAGCGGGCGTCGCGATGCCCAGGCGGTCGATCCGGTAGCGGATCTGCCGCAGGCTCAGGCCCAGGCGATTCGCCGCGGCCGTTCGGTTGAAACCTGTCTCGTGCAAGGCGCGCACGAGGATTTCGCGCTCCTTCTGGTCCAGGTAGCCCTGGAGGTCGCTGGGGATGCCCGGGGTGTCGGCAAGTGGCGCGACGGGAGCCGAAGGCGGCGTGGGCAGGTCGAGCGGCCGGCTGTCACGGGTCGGTCCGGGGCTCAGTGCGGTCAGCGCCCCGGGCCGGCTGTCGCCTGCATCCAGGTCCAATTGCAACTCGCTGCCTTCGCTCAGTGCCACGGCGCGGTGGAGCAGATTCTCCAACTCGCGCACGTTGCCGTGCAGGGGGTGCTCGGAGAGCACACGAAGTACCTGCGCCGACAGCGAGGGCACCGGCAGCCCTGCGTCGTGGGCGATGCGTGTCAGCAGGGCATGGCACAGCGCGGGCAGATCTTCGCGCCGCTCGCGCAGCGGGGGCAGCATCAGCTCGATGACGTTCAGGCGGTAGAACAGGTCCTGGCGGAATCGCCCGGCCTGCACATCGGCCTGCAGGTCCTTGTGGGTTGCACTCACGATGCGAACGTCCACGGCATCTTCCTGTGTCGAGCCGATCGGGCGCACGCTGCGTTCCTGGATGGCACGCAGCAGCTTGGACTGCATCGCCAGCGGCAGGTCGCCGATCTCGTCGAGGAACAGCGTGCCCCCGCGCGCGGCCTGGAAGTAGCCATCGCGATCCTGGGCGGAGCCGGTGTAGGAGCCCTTGCGCGCGCCGAAGAATTCCGCTTCCAGCAGGTTTTCGGGAATGGCACCGCAGTTGACCGCCACGAAGGGGCCCTCACCGCGCTGGCTGCAGGCGTGCACCGCGCGCGCGACCAATTCCTTGCCCGTGCCCGATTCGCCGCGCACCAGCACCGGTGCCATGCCGCGCGCGACCTTGACGATGCGGGCCTTCACCAGACGCATCGGCTCGGAGTCGCCGACCAGGCGTTCCAGCGCGGCGTTGCCCTGCGTGTTGGCCGGAGTCACTTTGGGGGCGGTGCCGGGCGCTGCCTGCACGACGCGCGACGCCGCGCCCTGCTCCTGGACCGCCGAGGCGACAACGGCGCGGAACTGCTTCAGGTCCACCGGCTTGGTCAGGTAGTCGAAGGCGCCGGCCTTCAGGGCCTCCACCGCGTTCTCGGCCGATCCGTAGGCCGTCATGACCACGCAGCGCTCGGGCCGCTGCTGCTGCTGGAGCCGCTGCAGGATCTCCATGCCCAGGCCATCGGGCAGGCGCATGTCCGTGATCACGGCGTCGAAGCGCTGCGCGTCCAGGCGCTCCGTCGCTTCGGCCACGCTGCCCGCTGCCTCGACGCGGTAGCCTTCGCGCAGCAGCGTCAGTTCATACAGCGTGCGCAGGTCAGGCTCGTCGTCGACGACGAGGATCTGCGCCGAGGCCTTGGGGGGGGATGCGGGCGGGCTGCTCACGGGGCGCTATTGTGGCAAAGCCGACTGCGCCGGCGCGAAATGCACGAAGAAGTTGTTGCCTTCGGGGCCCTCCCCGCCTGCGGCGCGGCGCTCGTAGCCGATCGCGGCACCGTGGCGCTCGCACAGCTCGCGGCAGATGTACAGGCCCAGGCCACTGGACCGGCTCTCGGACGAGAAGAAGGGCTCGAACAGGTGCCGCTGCACCGCGGGGTCGAGCGGCGCGCCGTCGCTCCACACGACCAGCTGCGCGCGGCGATTGGCGCCCACCGCGGTGCTGACCTGGATCGCGCCTTCGTCCTGGCTGGCATAGCGGGCTGCGTTGTCGAGCAGGTTCACCAGGATGCGGCGCAGGTGTTCTTCCTCGAAGCGCACCTGCGTGCCGGCGCTCAGGAACATCAGCACGCCCGGGCGACGGGTCTGGCGCACCCACTCCTCGACCAGGGTGCGCACCGCGATGTCCAGCGGCAGGGTCTCGCCGCCCAGCGGGAGGGCACGCTGCTGGCGGGCACGTGACACATCCAGCACATCGTCGACGATGCGCGCCAGTCGCTGGGCGTTGTGCTGCACCATTTCGTTGAGCTTGCGCTGGCCTTCGTCGGACAGATCCTCGGCCAGCAGCGCGCTGGCCTGCGCGATGGCCGCCAGCGGGTTGCGGATCTCGTGCGCCACGGCGGCCGACATGCGTCCCATGGCCGCCAGCTTCTCGGTGCGGATACGGGCTTCGAGCTCGCGCAGGTCCTGCAGGAACATCACGCAGAAGCCCTCCGAGCGCGGCTCCATGGCCGGTGTCAGGCGGGTGCGGATGCGCACCTCGCGCGCCGCGCCGCGCGCCTGCGCGATGGGCAGCTCGGTCGACTTGCCCTCGCGCCGCTTGAAGGTCTGGGCCGCCAGTTGCGCCAGGGGACGCCAGGCCGGGTAGCTGTCGAGTGCGAAGGGCACCGCCATGGCAGCGAGGCCGTGGCCCAGGATCTGGTCCGCCGCCGGGTTCACGGCATGGACGCGGCCGTCCACGTCCACCACCAGCACGCCCTCGCCCAGCGTCTCGATCACCAGTTCGTTGACCTGGGCGTGCATCTGTGCGGAGGTCCGGCTGCGGGAGGCCAGCACCTCTTCGCGGGCCAGGCGAAGTGCCAACTGGTGCGCGAGCAGCGCCACGACGAACAGGCCGGTGCCGGTGAGCGCAGCCTGCAGGTAGCGGGCCGGTGCGTCGAGGCCGGAACCCAGCGAGTAGTGCAGCGCGTCGGCCAGCAGCAGCAGCGTGACGGCGGCCGTGGTGGCCAGGCCCACGGGCAGCGAACCCACCACCGCGCCCATCAGCACCGGCAGGGCGAACAGCGGCGTGAAGTTGATGCTGCCCGACTGCAGCAGCTGCAGCAGCGCGAAGGCCGCAAGGTCGACGCCGATCGAGCCGATCCAAGCCAGGCCCAGGCTTCGGATCGGTGGCTGCGGTTGCAGGATGCGCGCGCCGAGCAGTGCCAGCGCGAAGTAGGTTGCCGAGATGGCCATCGCCACCGGCTGGAAAGGCTGCCCCAGGCCGTAGGTGACCCCCTGCAGCAGCAGCAGTACCACGCCCACGAACACGCGCGCCGTCATGAAGCCGCGCCACAGCCGCGACAGGCCGGTGCTGCGCGGCGGCGGCGGGATATCGAGGCCGGCCCAGTCGGTGGCCGGGGCGCCGCGCGACCAGAGCAGCGCCATGGCGGACCTCGGCCTCAGCTTTCCGCCGCCTGGCGATGCGCCGGCGTGCAGTAGTGGCTGCTGCCGCGGCCGGGCACCGCGTCCGCCGCCGGCAGGTGCAGGCCGCAATGGGCGCAGCGCACCATCGCCTCCGGCCCCGCCACCCGCGGCGGGCGCTGCGGCGGTGGCGTGGCTGCGCGGATCTCTTCGCGCCGGTTGTTGCGCCAGATCCAGATCGCCACCGCGACCACGGCCAGGACGAGGAGGTACTTCATGCGCCGCCGCGTCCCAGGATGACCTCGAGCACGAAGCGCGAGCCCACGTACGCCAGCAGCAGCAGCACCGCGCCGGCGTAGAGCACGCGCTTGGCCGTGCGGCCGCGCCAGCCGAAGCGGGCTCGTCCGACCAGCAGCACGGCGAAGCTCAGCCATGCGAGGATCGAGAACACCGTCTTGTGGTCCCACTTCCAGGCCCGCACGGTGGGACCATAGAGCGTTTCGCTGAACAGCATGCCGGCGAGCAGGGTGGCCGACAGCAGCACGAAGCCGGCGGTGACGAAGCGGAAGGTGAGGCGCTCGAGCGTCAGCAGCGGCACGCCGGCATGGGCCTCCGTCGCCTGCCGCATCTGCTTCTCGGCGCGGGTCATGAGCCAGGCGTGCACCACCGCCGCGCCGAAGAGGCCATAGGACGCGATGCCCAGCGCCAGATGCAGCGGCAGCCAGGGCGATGCCGACACATGCAGCGGCGTGCCGGGAAAAGCCACCGCCAGCAGCACCGCGAGCGCGCCCAGCGCCGCGAGCACGCGCCGCACGCTGAGCTGCGGGAAGAGCCGACTCTCCACCGCGTACACGGTCAGCACCAGCCAGGCCGTGACGGACAGGGCGGGTGCGAAGCCGAAGCGGGGTTGGCCGCCGCCGAGGCTGCAGGCGAGGGCCAGCGCGTGCAGCAGCCAGGCCAGGCCGAGCAGCGCCTGGGTGGCCGGCCGGCCGAGCCGGGAGGCGGTTGCGGCCGTCATGCCGTAGGCAGCCGCGGTGGCGATGCCCAGTGCCACGCTGAGCGGGGAGGGGCTCGCTAAAATCATCGGGGCGAGTTTAGCGGCTCGCCCTCTCGTTTTCGGATGGCGCAACGCCGTCTCCGCCCTTCCGCTTTCCCCCTCCCGAGCAGCAATCCCCCATGGCCACCGCCCTCACCGACAAGTTCTCCCGCCTCGTCAAGCAGATGAGCGGCCAGGCGCGCATCACCGACGCCAACGTGCAGGACATGATGCGCGAGGTGCGCATGGCGCTTCTCGAGGCCGACGTGGCGCTGCCCGTGGTGCGCGACTTCGTCAACCGCGTCAAGGAAAAGGCGATGGGCGAGGAGGTGCTGGGCTCGCTCAAGCCGGGCCAGGCCCTGGTGGGCATCGTCAACCGCGAGCTGGCGGCCACGATGGGCGAGGGCGTCTCGGACATCAACCTCGCCGCGCAACCGCCCGCCGTGGTGCTCATGGCCGGCCTGCAGGGCGCCGGCAAGACCACCACCACCGCCAAGCTGGCCAAGCACCTGATCGAGAAGCGCAAGAAGAAGGTGCTCACCGTCTCGGGCGACGTGTACCGTCCGGCGGCCATCGAGCAGCTCAAGACCGTGACGAAGCAGGCCGGCGCCGAGTGGTTCCCCAGCACGCCCGACCAGAAGCCGCTGGACATCGCGCGCGCCGCGCTCGACCACGCGCGGCGCCACTACTTCGACGTGCTGCTGGTCGACACGGCCGGGCGCCTCGCGATCGACGAGGTGCTGATGGAGGAGATCAAGACCCTCCATGCCGCGCTCAACCCGGTCGAGACGCTGTTCGTGGTCGACGCCATGCAGGGGCAGGACGCGGTCAACACCGCCAAGGCCTTCAAGGACGCGCTGCCGCTCACCGGCATCATCCTGACCAAGATGGACGGCGACTCGCGCGGCGGCGCGGCGCTGTCGGTGCGGCAGATCACCGGGGTGCCGATCAAGTTCGCCGGCACCAGCGAGAAGATCGACGGCCTGGAGGTCTTCGACGCCGAGCGCCATGCGGGCCGCATCCTGGGCATGGGCGACATCGTCGCGCTGGTGGAGCAGGTCACGGCGGGCGTGGATGTCGAGGCCGCGAAGAAGCTCGCCTCCAAGGTCAAGAGCGGGCATTTCGACCTCGACGACTTCCTGGCTCAGCTGCAGCAGATGAAGCAGATGGGCGGCCTCTCGGGCCTCATGGACAAACTGCCCGCCCAACTGGCCGCCAAGGCCACCGACGCCGACATGACGCGCGCCGAACGCGACATCCGCCGCAAGGAAGGGATCATCCACAGCATGACGCCGCTGGAGCGTCGCAAGCCCGAACTCATCAAGGCCACACGCAAGAAGCGCATTGCCGCCGGCGCTGGCGTCCAGGTGCAGGAAGTCAACCGTCTGCTCAACGAGTTCGAGCAGATGCAGGGGATGATGAAGAAGATGAAGGGCGGCGGCCTCATGAAGATGATGAAGCGCATGGGCGGCATGAAGGGCATGCTGCCGCCGGGCGCGGGCGGCATGCCCAGGTTCTGAAGAAAAAAGGCCTGCAGCGCACGCCCGCATTGCGCGGGCAGCTATCGTTTTTGTAGCGATTCCCGGGTGTCCGCAGTGGCAGCGGAGCCATCCGGCCTGCGTTCGCGCGACCCCTCGGCCGCCGGACGCACGAGGTGTGGACCGCCGCGTCCAGCCGCGCACCTGCCTGCTCGAGCGGCCCGGGCTCCGGCGCGAACCCACAAAGTTCAATGGTCGACGTCGCCAGGGCGCTGTGGCGCGCAATGCGGGACTATTTCGCTCTTCCTAGACGGCGCACCCACGGATTGCCGTCAAGTCTTTGACAATATCGGGCAAATGGCGCGGCCAATGTCGCTGCGCCAAGGGAGTGGACCTGATGACCAAAGATGTTGAATTGACAGGGGATGCGCTGCTCGCGCACCGCATCCTGGCCGCCGCGGACCTGTTCGCCGGCTGGCCCGGCGAGGCGGTGGCGGACTTGGCCCGGGAGGCCAGCGTCGGCCGCTACGCGAGAGGACGCCACCTCTCGCCCGCCAACCCCCGCGTGCGCGAGATCGTGTTCGTCGGCTCGGGCTTCATCGATGTGAGCCTGACGACCCCGCGCGGCCGTGAGTTCCTCCTGGGCATCTTCGGGCCCGGCCATGTTTTGGGCATCCTGCGGCTGCTGCCCGTCGAAGCGGCCGCCTACGACTATCGGGCGCGTGAGGATTCGGTGGTGGTGCGGCTGCCGTCAGACCGCCTGCTGGCGGTCCTGGATGGGGATCAGGCGCTGTGGGCCAGCGTGGCGCGCATGGCGCTGGGCCAGTACCGGGTGGCCATGCACGACGTCATCGGCCGCCGGGTGGGCGACATCTCGGCGCGCGTGGCCGGCGTGATGGACCACCTGGCGACGCTGCACGGCGAGCCGGATCCGCGCGGCATTCGCCTGCGGGTGCGCGTGTCGCAGGAAGACGTGGCCGCCATGCTCAGCACCACGCGCCAGACGGTGCACAAGGAGCTGCACCAGCTGGCCGAGGCCGGCGTCATCGACGTGCGCTATGCGGCCTGGATCATCCGCGACCTGACGGCCCTGCGGCGGCGGATGGACTACGCCTGGTGAGTGGCGACGGCGCTGCGCCGACGCCTTCTCAAGGCACCCACCAGTGGTGCAGCGCGTGGAAGTACAGCGGCGCCGCGAAGATGACCGAGTCGAGCCGGTCGAGCATGCCGCCGTGGCCCTCGATCATGGTGCCCCAGTCCTTCACGCCGCGGTCGCGCTTGATGGCCGACATCACCAGGCCGCCGAAGAAACCCATCACGCAGATCATGAAGGCCATGAGCGCCGCCTGCCAGGGCGTGAAGGGCGTTGCCCAATAAAGCGCCGCACCCAGCGCCGTGGCGCTGGCGACGCCGCCGACGAGCCCTTCCCACGTCTTGGAGGGCGACAGCTCCGGCGCCACCTTGCGCTTGCCCAGGAGCTTGCCCCACACGTACTGCAGCACGTCGCTGCCCTGCACCACGATCACCAGGAAGGCGATCAGCAGCAGGTTGCGGCCCTCGAAGTCCGGAATCCTCAGCGTGAGCAGCGCCGGCACGTGGCTGATGCAGAACACGCACACCATCAGGCCCCACTGCACCTTGGCCGTGCGTTCGAGGAAGCGCTTGGTATCGCCGCCCACGGCCGAGAGGATCGGCAGGATCAGGAACACCTCGACCGGGATGAAGATCGCGAACATCCCGTACCACTCGATCCACACCAGGAAGTACTGCACCGGCAGCGCGATGTAGAACGCCGCCGCAATGGCCAGGTGGTCGCCGCGGCGCGTGTAGGAGAGGCTCATGAACTCGCGCAGCGCGTAGAACGAGATCAGGTAGAACAGCACGATCACGCCGCCCTTGCCGAGCGCGAAGGCGATGCCGATGACCGCCACCATCACCCACCAGGCGTTCACGCGGGCGTTGAGGTTGTCGATGACGGCATGCGGCGCGCCGTGCGCCACGCGCCACTTGAGCAGCGCGCCGATGGCCGAGGCGAGGATCAACACGCCGGCCACGCCGCCGAAGAGCTGCAGCGTGGTCTGGGTCGAGGCGTTCATGGTGCGCCCTCCGTGCCGGCGGCCGCCTGCACGGCCACGGCCGGCTTCGGTGCCTCCGTGTCGTCCTCGCGGTCGTACTCGGGCCGCAGGTCGAGCATGGCCTGCCGTGCACGGGCCAGGAAGGCGGCCTTGTCCTCGCCATCGCCCAGCGCCAGCGGCGCCCCGAATCGCACCGAGCAGGCCAGCGGCACCGGCACCAGCTGTCCCTTGGGCAGCACGCGCTTGAGGTTCTCGATCCACACCGGCACCAGCCGCACCGCGAGGCCTTCCTGCTGCAGGTAGCGCGCGATGTGGAACAGCCCGCTCTTGAGCGGCAGCAGGATCTCCTCGCCGGTGTTGCGCGTGCCTTCGGGGAACATGATGAGCGAGTCGCCCGCCTTGAGCGCGTCGGTCATCTGCTGCACCGGGTTCGTCCCGTCGCTGCCGCCGTCGCGGCGGATCATGAGGGCGTTGAACACGTCCTCGCCGATGAAGCGGCGCAGCTTCGAGGCCATCCAGTAGTCCTGCCCGGCGACGGGGCGCGTGATCGCGCGCAGGTCGGGCGGCAGCGTGGCCCACAGCAGCACGAAGTCGCCGTGGCTGGTGTGGTTGGCGAAATAGAGCGTCTGCTCGGCGCGCGGCGTGGTGCCCGACCAGATGGCGCGCACGCCGGTCAGCAGCGCGGCGACGCCGATGATGAGCCGGCCGGCGATGAAGGCGAGCACGCGGCGCAGGATCACGCGCGGGGGCGGGGCGTCGGAGTCGAAGGCGTCGGTCATGCAGGGCGTCCGCGGCGGGGCAGAGGCAAGGTCATCGGAGGTCCTCGGTCATCACGGCGAGCAGGAACATGGCGCTCTGGCAGGCGATCACGATCAAATGGCGTTGCATCAGCTGGCGCGTGCCGCCGATGCGGTCGGCGAGTGCACGCTCCGACTCGGGTGCGGCGCGCAAGCCCAGTGCGGCGAGCGCGCCGTCGAGCGCGCGCAGGGACGGCAGGGTGCCCGCAGCGAGCGACTCGAACAGCCGCTGGTCGAAGCGCAGGCGAAAAGCGAAATAGCGCTCCAGCACGCCGAGCACCGCGACTGCGCCGAAGCCCATGGTGGCCGTCATCGACAGCGCGCGCACCGTGAGCGCGAGCACGGCGGCGGCGATCACGCTGAGCGCAAAGCCCCACCAGCCCGCCAGGTGCTCGGCGCGCAGCAGCGCGGCCAGGGTCGCGCAGTGTGCGCGTTCGTTGTCGTTCATGCGGTGCTCTGCTCCTTCTCGTTCCCGAGGGCAGAGCTTAGTGCAGCGGCTGGCGCGGTGGCCGGAGAGCCGAGCAGCGCGCGCCAGGCCGGCTTGAGCACGATCTGCGGGCGCGCGCCGCGCACCAGGGCTTCGGCCGTGGCGGTGTCGGCCGCGCCGCCATGCAGCTGCAGCCAGCCGATCACGGTGGCCGCGCTGCGCGAGAAGCCCAATGCGCAGCAGACCCAGACCGTATCGCGCTCGCCGCCTGCGCGTCGCTGCGCATCGACCAGCAGCACCGTGCGCTGCAGCTGGGCGGCGCTCGGCACCACCAGGTCGAGCAGGGGCGCACAGCGCGCGCGACCCGCTGCGGCGGCCCCGGCCGGCAGTTGCAGCTCCGCGCTCAGGCCGACGAGGCGCGGCCGGCCGGCCGCTTTCCATTCGGCCGTCGACGGCACGCGCCCCAGGCGCAGGCCGGGCGCGACCTCGACACTCGCTGGCAGGCGTCGCGTCCACAGGCGTGCGTTGATCCATGCGCCGAGTCGATAGGGCGCGAGCAGCCAGCGCGCGCTCCAGCGCATCCGGCCGTCGCGGCCCATGCCGAAGCCGCGCGCACCGAAGCCGAGGTAGTTGAGCGCGACGATGGTCAGCGCGGCCGCCGGCCAGGCCAGCCACAGGGCCGCGCCGTGCAGGCTGATCGCCAGTGCCAGGCACAGGCCGGCACCTGCGGCATAGAGGCCGGCGAGCTTCCAGCGCTGCGGGTCGCGCGCCAGGCGCCAGGCGCGCGGCAGCGCCACCGTTCGCTCCAGCGGCCAGAGCCACACGCACACGAGGCCGAGCAGCGCACCGGTCGGGATGTCGATGAAGTGGTGCTGGTAGGTGGTGAGCACCGAGCCGCAGATGGCCATCGTCCATGCATGCAGCACCACGCGGCCCCAACGCGGGGTGACGAGGCGCCGGTACCAGTCCCACAGGATCACCGCCAACGCGATGTGCAGCGACGGCGCCTGGTTGTAGGGCTGGTCGAAGCCGCGCAGCGCGTTGAAGAGGAAGGCCGGCGCGCCCTCGACCGGCGGCTGGCCGAAGCTGAAATGCAACGGCCACAGCACGAAGCAGCTCACGGCGACGAGCTGTGCCGTGAGCAGGCGCGCCGCATGCCGGTCGACGAGGTGCTTCGTGCGCCCGAGAAAGAGCGACAGCGCGTAGAAGGCGTTGATCGACCAGTAGGGAAAGATCGTCCAGGCCCAGAAGGGCATGCCGCGTTCCCACTCGAACACCACCGAAGGCACCTGCGCCCGCGTGCCGGCCCACCAGTTGGCCAGGCCATAGCTCAGGTAGAAGAGCGGCCCCAGCAGCGCCAGCCAGGCGGCGGCGCGCTTCCAGGGCGAGGGCCTTCGCGGGTGCGCGGCGCTCATCGCTCCACGCGCTGCGCCAGCGAGACCGTGAAGATGCCCCATTCGTCGACACGCTGGGCGATCTTGCGGAAACCCGCCTCCTCGACGAGCTGGTCCATCTCGGCCTGCGTGCGACGGCGCATCACCCACGCCTGGCCCTGCCGGTGGCTGGTCAGCGCGCGCGCGATCATCTCCAGCTGCGGGTGCCAGGGCTGGCCGGTGTAGACCAGCCAGCCGCCGTCTTCCACCGCGTCGCCGACGCCGGCGAGCGAGCGCCGCACCATCTCGTTCTCGGGGAAGAGTTCGTACAGGCCCGACACCACCGCCAGCGTGGGCCGCGGCGTCACGGTGGCCAGGCTCAGGCGGTCGAAGGCGTCGGCCTGCACGAACTCGGCGCGGTCCTGCAGCTCGCGCTGGGCGATCAGGGCGCGGCCGTCGCGCACGTTGATGTCGCTGTAGTCGCGCAGCAGGATCGACTGCGCCTTCACCGGGCTGGCGGCCACCGCGTCGAGCACGTAGCGGCCGTGGCCGGCGGCAATGTCCATCACCCGCACCTCGCGGTGCATGTGGGCCAGGCGCTCCATCGCGTCGCGAATGAGTTCCTCGACGTGCAGCTTGCGCTGGCGGATGCCGCGCCAGCCGATGGAGTCGAGGTAGGTGCGGTCGATCTGCCTGCCGATGAGAGGTGCGCCCGCGGCCTCGTTGCGGTACACGTAGTCGAGCGTGCTGCCCGAGTCGAAGCCGGTCGCGTGGCCCAGTGCGATGCCACGCGACAGCCTGCCGCCCAGCTTCAGGCCGGCGCGCGTCATGGCCCAGTAGGCGCCGCGCGGCGACAGGGGCGAGAGCGGCTCGGCCAGCGCGCGCGACTCGTCGGCCGTGGCGCCGGACTTGTCGGCCTCGCGCAAATCAACGGGCGCAGGGGGCGCGTCGAACAGGCGCAGGATGAAATCGCGCACCGCCGCCACGGCGGGGGCGCGGTCCTTCTCGCCCAGCGTGTCGTGGAAGAAGCCCGGGAGCTCGATCTTCTCCTTCACCGCGCTGCCCAGGCGCTCGAAGAACTGGTGCTGGGGCTTGTGGTGCACCACCCAGTCGGCGCCCGAGATGAGCAGCTGCGTCGGCACGACGATGGCGTTGGCGTCCTGCACCACGCGGTCGGCGGCGTTGTACAGGTCGAGCAGGATGTTCACGGCGATGGGGCGCGTGATGAGCGGGTCGGCCTCGAAGCTGGCGATGCGCTCGGGGTCGTGCGTGAGGAACTTGGCCTTGACGTAGCTGTTGACGAAGAACAGGCCGCGCAGCTTGTGCATCAGCGCCAGGCCCGGCCGCGCGAAGGGCACGTAGAGCTTGACCTTGAAGGCCGGCGACGCGAGCGTGAGGCCGCGCACCCTGGGCGCGTAGTCGTGCGCCCAGGTCGACACCAGCACCGCGCCCACGCTCTGCGCGACGACGTGGATGTCGTGCTCGGCCACGCCGTGCTGCGTGCCGATGTGCTCGATGAAGGTCTGCACGTCGCGCACCGAGTGGGCGAAGCTGGGGCTGTGGCCCCGCTGGCCCGGCGAGCGGCCGTGGCCCCGGGCGTCCCAGGCGAAGAAGTCGAAGTCGGGCAGGTCGAGCTCGTCGACCAGGTGCGCCATGCGCGCGCCGTGCTCGTGGCCGCGGTGGAACAGCACGATGGCGCCGCGGCGAGTGGCGCCTGTGGCGGGCCAGTGGCGGTAGAACAGCGACTCGCCGTCGTGCGTGTCGAAGTGCAGTTCCTGCGCGGTGCGGGACGAGGGGGTCATAAAGCTCCAGAAGACGGGGTCTTATTTTGCTATTAAAAAGATAGCTGCTCGCGCCCGATCCACGGGCGTTTCGGGCCTTTTTGGCTTAAAGGGCTGCTGATCAGCCGGTTTCGGCCAGCGTGCGGCGGATGCGGTTGGCGATGGTCCAGGCCACGAGCGCCGCCAGCAGCGGCATGCCCCACGCGGCCCATCCGGCCAGTGGCCAGCCCAGCGCCACATACAGCCCCAGCGCCCCGAAGACGAAGGCGCGATCGCTCTTGCCCATCGGGCCGTCGTAACGCCGCGAGGCACCCACCGTCGGGCCCAGCGCACCCGCGAATTCCGACAGGCCCGCCAGCACGATCACCGCGCCGACCCAGAAGCCCGAGAAGGGCGCCACCAGCGCAAAGGGCGCGTACAGCGCCGCGTCGGAGAGCACATCGGTCAGCTCGTTGAGGAAGGCGCCGAGCGTGCTCTTCTGGCCATGCTCGCGCGCCAGCATGCCGTCGATGGCGTTGAAGGCCATGCGCAGGAACATCCACAGCGGTACCAGCGCGAAGGCCCAGCGGCCGGGCGCGGCGAAGAAGAGCCAGACGCCGAGCGCTACCGACACCGCGCAGGCCGCCACCGTCACTTGGTTGGCGGTCACGCCGGCCCGGGCGAGGCGCCCCACCAGCGGCCGCAGCAGGGCCTGGAGGCGCGGCTTGAGTTGATAAATAGACACTTGAGAAGAGTTGGACGGTTGACGGCCCTGCATTCTCCGGCCGCCGCTCGTCGGTCTGTGCTCGTCGGCGCGGCGAAGTATCACGTGTGTCTTCCTTTGGTATCTTCTCCACGTACGTCGGGAGCGCGCCAGTCGTTCCTGCGGCTCTAGGGAGGACGGATTGATGAATCAGAGACGCACTTGCTGTATGACCGCCTGCGTGTCGTGTAATGGGAGTAGCAATCGCTCGCATGCTTGGCGATCTGCACTGTGTGCTCTGGGACTTTCGCTCAGTGTCGCAGCGGCCGTCGCTGCGCCGAAGATGCAGTCGAACCATAGGGTGGCGGACGCGCTCGTTCCGCTTTGCATCGAATCGCAGCCCAACGTCTGTGGATTGGCGGACTCCCAGGGGCGGTTGCTACAGAGTTCAACCACTGAACAGTTTGGCCCGGCAGGCACACATTGGCTGGCACGTCGCAGCGGGTGGCCGACACGCATCTTCGATGGGCGGGGGCGTGAGACCGGCGTGGTGCCTGCTGACGTCAAAAGCCTGGAGACCTTTTCTGAGAAGTTGGCAGCTTTCAGTGACGAGGAGCAACGTCATGGCTATCTCGATGAGCATGGTGTTGTGGTCGTTCCTGCTATTTACCACGCAGCCCGGCCCTTTTCGGATGGAAGGGCATTGGTGTCTCGGCGCGAAGCGTCGGGCGAGGAGCGCTTCGGCTACATCGATCGCAAGGGCAACGAGGTGATTGCGGTGGAATATCGGTCCGCTCAGCCATTCGTGCATGGCCTCGCGGTGGTCGAACCGGCGCAAGGGCGCCAGCACATCATCGACACGGCCGGCCGGGTGGTTAGGGCAGCACCGCCGGGCGCTTACCCGGTACAGGTCGTTGCCAAAGACCGCTGGATCGAGCGGCGCTCGGATGGCACTGTGGATCTGGTCGACCGCGCTGGCCGTCGCCTTGCGCATGCCGAATCCATTCTCATGCTTGGAGGTGGCGCCGCTTTCGTATGGGGAGAGACCGAATCGGCGCTGAGTGTGCTCGATCTGAATACCGGCAAGCGCATCGGCCCGCTCAAGGTGCCTGCCGGAGTGGTGTCAGTCACGCCGCTGCATCCTTTTTCAGAAGGGCGAGCTTGGGTCCGGCTCGAGTTTGGTTCCGGTGACGGCTCTTCGAACCACCTGCGATTGATCGACCGCAGTGGTGCGACGGTGGCGGAGCCTGCGGGGGTTCGTTTCATCGGGCCGTTTCAGTACGGTGTGGCGAGTGCTCAGGACAGAGTAGAGCCGTTGCTGTTCGATATACAAGGCCGGGTGATCGCAACACGACATCTTGGGCCGCGACAGAACGGCTCTGAAAATGGAAGTACGGGTCCGATCCACGCTTATGCAGGGACTCTGCCCGGTGGGTTGAACGATGTGCAGAACCGGCTCTACACCGATGCGTCGGGGCGGGTTTTGTTCGCCGTCCAAGCGATCCGGTGCGGTATTCAGCAACTGCAGGATGAGCGCGGCACGCCGATCTGGCCGCTCGACGACGTGCCGGAGCGGTGTGTGCTCTATGCCCAGCGCATGCACCGTGAGCCTGATCCTGCTGACGTTGCATCAGTGGATGCGCAACGCATGGCGGCACTGGTGCGTCCGGCCACATTGGCGCACCACGCGGATGCCTCTACGACGGTGGCGCCCGACGATTCGACTGCCGCGGATGCGATGTCAGTACCGATGCCCGGGTCGCCGGAATTCGAGCGCGCGTTGATTCAGCATCGGATCGAGGCGCGCGTCGAAGAGGCTCGCGAGCGGCGGGGATTGGAAAAGTTGGCGTCGTTCCTCAAGTCGGCCGGCGCAATTGCAGGTCTGATCGCGGCAATTTATGCCCTGCAGATGCGCAAGGCGCGTGAAGGCGCGCGCCACATGGCGGATGGAACCGCGGAGAATCGTGGGACATCCTGATATCGCATGAGCATCCAGACCGACGATTTCGCACCGCCGCCGCCTCGCGTGGTGTCCGCTGCCCCCGCTTCGCCGAACGAGGAGGCCATCGAGCGGGCGTTGCGCCCCAAGCTGCTGGACGAGTATGTCGGCCAGGCCAAGGTGCGCGAGCAGCTGGAGATCTTCATCGGCGCGGCCAAGAAGCGCGGCGAGCCGCTGGACCATGTGCTGCTCTTCGGCCCGCCGGGCCTGGGCAAGACCACGCTGAGCCACATCGTCGCCGCCGAACTGGGCGTGAACCTGCGCCAGACCAGTGGCCCGGTGCTCGAGAAGCCCAAGGACCTCGCCGCGCTGCTGACCAACCTCGAAGCGCACGACGTGCTCTTCATCGACGAGATCCATCGCCTGTCGCCGGTGGTCGAGGAAATCCTCTACCCGGCGCTGGAGGACTACCAGATCGACATCATGATCGGCGAGGGCCCCGCGGCGCGCAGCATCAAGCTCGACCTGCAGCCCTTCACGCTCGTCGGCGCCACCACGCGCGCCGGCATGCTGACCAACCCGCTGCGCGACCGCTTCGGCATCGTGGCGCGGCTGGAGTTCTACACGGCCGAGGAGCTGACGCGCATCGTCACCCGCAGCGCCGGCCTGCTCAACGCGCCCATGGACGCCGAGGGCGCCTTCGAGATCGCGCGCCGCTCGCGCGGCACGCCCCGCATCGCCAACCGCCTGCTGCGCCGTGTGCGCGACTATGCCGACGTCAAGGGCACAGGCCGCATCACGCAGGACATCGCGCACAAGGCGCTGGCCATGCTCGACGTCGACCCGCAGGGTTTCGACCTGATGGACCGCAAGCTGCTCGAGGCCGTGATCCACCGCTTCGACGGCGGCCCGGTCGGGCTCGACAACGTGGCCGCCGCCATCGGCGAGGAGAGCGGGACCATCGAGGACGTGATCGAGCCCTACCTGATCCAGCAGGGCTACCTGCAGCGCACGCCGCGCGGGCGCATCGCCACGCTGGCCGCGTACCGGCACCTGGGCGTGGCGGCGCCGAGCGCCCGCGCCAACGACGCGGACTTGTTCGGCAGCTGAGAAGGTGTGAACGAACCCGGCATGCCCGCTCGTTCTGCCAAAACACGCCCACTCCGCGTTGCAAATGCTCGCCATAGCCCGAGCTGTGGCTGCGCTTTGCGCCTGGATCGGGCGCGTTTTCGCAGCCCGCTCGGCCACGCCGGATGCATTCACACCTTCTGAGCCGAGCGGCCCACAATGGCCGCATGCACACGCACGACCTGAGTCCCTGGCAGCACAGCCACCACTTCGACACCGGCAACACCGCGGCGGAGCGCAGCACGCGCCTGGTGATGTGGATCACCGCCGTGGCGATGGTGGCGGAAATCGGCGCGGGCGGGTGGTTCAACTCGATGGCCCTGCTGGCCGACGGCTGGCACATGAGTTCGCACGCGGTGGCGATCGGCCTGAGCGCCTTCGCGTACGCCGCCGCGAGGCGCTATGCGCACGACCCGCGCTTCGCCTTCGGCACCTGGAAGATCGAGGTCCTGGGCGGCTTCGCCAGCGCGCTGTTCCTGCTGGGCGTGGCGGCGCTGATGGTGGTCGGCTCGCTGGAGCGGCTGTGGTCGCCTTCGCCGATCCACTACCGCGAGGCGGTCGTGATCGCAGTGCTGGGGCTGGTGGTCAACCTGGTCTGCGCGCGCCTGCTGCATGCGGGCCACGGGCATGACCACGGGCATGACCACGGGCACGACCATCACCACCGGCGTGGCCATGCACACCACGAGCTGCACGGCGCCCACCACCACGACCTCAACCTCCGCTCGGCCTACCTGCACGTGGTGGCCGATGCGGCCACCTCGGTGCTGGCCGTCGGTGCGCTGCTGGGCGGCTGGTTCTTCGGCTGGGCCTGGCTCGACCCGGCGATGGGCCTGGTGGGCGCCGTGCTCGTGGCGCTGTGGGCCAAGGGCCTGCTCAAGGAAACCGGAAAGGTCCTGCTCGACCGCGAGATGGACCACCCGGTGACCGACGAGATCCGCGACGGCATCGAGGCCACGCTGGCCGATTCCGAAACCCGCGTGGCCGACCTGCACGTGTGGCGCGTGGGCCGCGCCGCCTACGCCTGCGCGGTGACGGTGGTCACGCATTCGGCCACGCTCACGGCCGACCAGGTGCGGGCCACCTTCGCGATGCACGAGGAGATCCGCCACTCGACGGTGGAGATCCAGCGCTGCGACTGACCCGCCCTCAGGCTGCCACCGGCCGCGTGTGGCGCACGATGAGCACCTGGGCCGCGTAGTAGGTGCCCAGCACCCACAGCGGCGCCATCGGCAGCGGCGTGACGAAGCGGTTCATTGCCAGCAGTGCATCGCTCAGCATGAAGAAGCCCGCACCCACCGCCACCCAGCGCGCGGGCGCGTCGCCCACTGCCGCCGCGCGGCCGATCGCCTGCGCCGCCATGCAGGCGATGACCAGCACATAGGCCGCGACCGGCCCGCGCAGCGCCGGGGGCAATCCTCCCCACCACAGGAAGGCGTACATGCCGGCGCCGATGGCCAGCGTGGCCAGGAGCGGCCCGCGGCGCGGAAAGACTCCGACGCCCTGGCGAAACAGCGCGATGTACGCCAGATGCGCCAGCAGGAAGGCAACCAGCCCCGGCACGAACAGCCCCGGCAACATCAGCAGCACGTCACCGGCCAGCGAGCCCGCCAGCGCCAGCAGGAAATACAAGCCAAATCGGCCGCCAGCGCCCGTTGGGCGGGCGCGAGCAGCTACCAAAACGATAGCAATTGCCAGGGTGGCGGGCTTGAACACCTGGTGCAGCGCCGTGAGGCCGAGCGCCGCGCCGGCGGTGGCCAGCGCGGCGCACTCGACCATCAACGCCTCACCCACGCCCAGCCGGCCCTGCAGCATCGCGCCGATGGCCCACAGCGCCGTGGTCAGCACCGCGAGCCACACGATCGCCGTCGCGCGCGGCAGGCCATCCGCGGTCCACAGGAAGAGCGCCACGCCGCCGAGCAGCAGCAGGAACTGCAGGCCTGCGAAAAGCTGCACGCCGCGCCCCACGGCCGGCTCGTAGCGCGCCACCGCGGCGATGTCGAAGGCCGGCTTGGGAAAGCGCTCGGCCACGTCGGCCGGCCGCCAGCCCGGCGGCTTGAACCACACGCGCAGCTTGTCGGCCCAGCGCCGCGCATGCCAGGCGTCGCGCGCCAGGCCGGCGTAGACCTCGGCGTTGGCCCACAGCGGGTCCCAGCTCGCGAGCGGGCTGCGCGTGCCGTAGACGCAGCGCTCGTCCTCCTCGCGAAAGGTGCCGAAGAGCCGGTCCCACACGACCAGGATGCCGCCGTAGTTGCGGTCCAGATAGCGGTCGTTCAATGCGTGGTGCACGCGGTGGTTCGACGGCGAGCAGAACCAGCGGTCGAACCATCCCAGCTTGCCGACCTGCTCGGTGTGCACCCAGAACTGGTAGAGCAGGTCGACCAGCGCCACCACGCCGAAGACCAGCGGCGGCACGCCGGCCAGCGCCATCGGCAGGTGGAAGACCCAGCCCAGCAGCGCGCCGCTGGAGGTCTGTCGCAGCGCGGTGGAGAGGTTGTAGTGCTGGCTCTGGTGGTGCACCACGTGCGCGGCCCACAGCACCGCCACCTCGTGGCCCATGCGGTGCAGCCAGTAGTAGCAGAAGTCGTAGAAGACCAGCGCCAGCAGCCAGCCGTACCAGGTGGTCCAGAACGCCTCGGCCGCCTCGCGCGGCACCAGCGCCAGACGGGCGTACACGGCCGTGTAGAGGCCGATGCGCAGCAGCCCGGTGAGCACGGCGCTGATCTGGCTCAGCATGCCCAGGCCGATGCTGTTGACGGTGTCGGCCAGGCGGTAGGTGTCGGCACCGGTGCCGCGACGCGCGCGGGCGCGGCCGACGGCGAACTCGAGCGCGATCAGCGCCAGGAAGACGGGGGTGGCAAGAACGATGACCTGGCCGGGACGCATCGGTGGGAGCAGTGGGTGGGCACGCCGCGATTCTGGTGTGGCGCCCGCGCCGCGTCATCCGGTTGTCACCCCATGGACACGGGCCGGTCACGCGCGGGCCGGATGCTGCCAGGCCATGCAACGCGACGACGCTTTCCTGCGCGCATGGCGCGACACCGCGGCCCGGGCCCTGATGCCGGAAGACGACGAGCCTGGCCGCGCGCCGCAGCGCTACCGCACGCTGTGGATCTCCGACTTGCACCTGGGCACGCCCGGCTGCCAGGCGCGGGCACTGCTCGATTTCCTCAAGCACACCGAGTGCGACACGCTCTTCCTGGTGGGCGACATCATCGACGGCTGGCAGCTCAGGCGGCACTGGTACTGGCCGCAGGCGCACAACGACGTGATCCAGAAGCTGCTGCGCAAGGCGCGCAAGGGCACGCGGGTGATCTTCATCCCGGGCAACCACGACGAGTTCGCGCGCAAGTACCTGCACCACAACTTCGGCGGCATCGACGTGGCCGAGGAATGGATCCACGAGACCGCCGACGGCCGCAAGCTGTGGGTGATGCACGGCGACCTGTTCGACGGCGTGATCCAGTGCGCCAAGTGGCTGGCTTACGTGGGCGACTCGCTCTACGAGTTCACGCTCAAGCTCAACCGGCACCTCAACAGCCTGCGCGCGCGCATGGGGCTGCCGTACTGGTCGCTGTCGAAGTACCTCAAAGGCAAAGTGAAGCGGGCCGTGAGCTATGTAGGCGACTTCGAGCACGCCGTGGCGCGCGAGGCCCACAAGCGCGGCGTGCAGGGCGTGGTCTGCGGCCACATCCACCATGCCGAGATGCGCGAGATCGACGGCATCCTCTACTGCAACGACGGCGACTGGGTCGAGAGCCTCACCGCGCTGGCCGAGCATGCCGACGGCACGCTGGAGATCCTGGACTGGTCAGCGCAGATGCGGGCGACGGCGCATGGCGGTGTGCCCGCAGCATCGGTCGCGGCGGCCGGCGCTTGATCGTCACGTTCGTTACGAATTTGGCTTCAGCGCCCGGCTGGCGGGCGCTGCAGGCCGATTGCACTTTTCGTTTTTCTGACCGATGAGCACGAAAAAAGCGCCGATGCCGCACGAGGCGGGCACCGGCGCCGTGGCGCGTGGAGCGAGGCGGGCGCAGGGCCCGCCGCTGGTCTCAAGTCCATGTGGCTTGCCATCTTGACTTGAGCCCCCCGCGGGGGGGGCGGGCTGGGCGCAGCCCGGCCCTGGGGGCCTCAGAACGCGAAGTTGGCCGTCAGGCGGAAGGTGCGCGGCGCACCGGGCGTGTAGCGGTAGCCGCTCTTGTTGATCGCGGCCACGTATTCCTTGTCGGCGAGGTTGTAGACGTTGAACTGCAGGTCGACGTTCTTGTTGATGCGGTAGGCCGCCATCGCGTCGAAGACCCAGTACGAATCCACGTACGCCGGCGTGCCCACGGCGCCGTCGGTGCCGCGGTTGAGCTTGCCGTTGTAGCGGGCGCCGAAGCCCACGGTCAGGCCCACCGGCAGCTGGTAAGTCGTCCAGGCGGTGAAGGCGTTCTTGGGCGTGTAGGCCAGCGCAGAGCTGCCATCGGCCAGCACCGAGGGGCCGCTGAGCACCTTGGTGTCCTGGTGCGTGAAGCCCGCGCTCACGCCCCAGCGTTCGGTGATGGCGCCGGCGGCGCCGAGCTCGATGCCCTGCACGCGCTTCTTGCCGGTCTGGTAGTAGTTGCCGCTCACGGCGTCCTGAACCACCTCGTTGCTCACGTCGGTGCGGAACAGCGCGGCCGTCAGCGCCAGCTTCTTGTTCAGCACGTCCCACTTGGTGCCCAGTTCCCAGGTCTTGGTCTTCTGCGGGTCGAAGTCGGTGCGGTTGGCGCTGTTGCCGGTGCCGCTGGCCGCCAGCGCGAAGTTGTTGCCGCCCGGCGGCTGGGCTGCGGTGCCGTAGGCCAGGTAGACGCTGCTGTAGTCGGTGGGCTTGTAGACCAGGCCGAGCTTGCCGGTCCACAGGCTGCCCGACTTGCTGAAGCTGCTCGGGGTCAGCAGGCCGGCGGTGGCGCCCGTGGTGGCGAGGGTCGTGGCGTCGTAGTCGGTGGAGTAGTGGTCGTAGCGCAGGCCGCCGGTCAGCGACCATTGCTCGTTGAACTTGAGCGTGTCGAACACGTAGGCGCCGACGGTGGTCGTCGTGCCGTCGGTGCTGGTGCCGTTGGGCAGACGCAGGTAGCCCGTCACGTTGGGGTTGGGTGCGTAGAGGTTGGCGGCGGGCCAGAAGCCGGCGGTGCGGATGCCCGGCACGCCGTAGACGGTGGCGCCCTGGCCGTAGTAGCCGATCGACTCCTGCTCTTCGCGGATCAGCTCCACGCCGGCATTGAGCGTGTGGCCCACGCTGCCGGTGTTGAACTTCGCGCTGAGGTTCGTCTGGTTGGTGAGGATCGTGTTGTCCTGCGTCTTGTTGGTCGGCAGGTTGCGGGTGATCGTCCAGGCCAGCGGGTTGGCCACCGTCGTCGTGCCCGGCACGAAGGTGTTGATGAAGCCCGAGGTGGCGGATGGCAGGCCGCCGCGGTAGGTGCTGCTGGTGCCGGCACGGGTCGAGCTCAGCCCGCCCCCCATGAAGGCCGTGAGCATGTAGTCCTGCTCGGTCTTGCCGTAGCGGAAGGTGTTGCGCAGCGTGATGTCGGGCGTGATGTCGTGCTCGACGCGGGCCGTGAACATGTTCTGCGTGACGTTGTCGAAGTCCGAGCTCGTGCCGTAGAAGTTGCTGGAGTTCACGCGCGACGCGAAGTCCAGGTAGCCGCGGCGCAGGATGCCGGCGTTGATGGTCTTCGGGTCGGGGTTCGAATAGCCCGGCAGCCCGATGGTCGGCACGCCGCCGTCGGGGATGTTGTTCTGCTTGATGTGGACGAAATCGAAGTAGAAGCGCGTCGGGCTGTTCAGGCCGAAGGCGAAGGACGGCGCGATGCCCCAGCGCTTGTTCTTGACCACGTCGCGGCCCGAGACGTCGGCGTCCTCGGCCACGGCGTTCAGGCGGAAGGCGGCGCCGATGCCGTCGGGCCCGCTCAGCGCCTTGTTCCAGTCGATCGACGCGCGCTTGAAGCTGTCGCTGCCGGCGCCGACCGAGCCGAAGAAGCTGTCCGACAGCGTCGGCTTCTTGGTGATCAGGTTGATGTAGCCGGTGGGCGAGGTGCGGCCGGTGTCGCTGCCGGCCGGGCCCTTCACGACTTCGACCTGCTCGATGTTGAAGGTGTCGCGCGAGATCGAGCCGGTGTCGCGGATGCCGTCGACGAAGATGCTGCTGGAGCTGTCGAAGCCGCGCATGTAGACCGCGTCGCCGGTGCTGGTGTTGCCGTTCTCGCCCAGGTAGAAGGCGCCGGCGCCCGGCGTGTTTCGCAGCGCCTCGGTCAGCGTGGTGGCACCCTGTTCGCGCAGCACCTGCTCGCGGATGACCTGCACGGTCTGCGGCGTGTCGACCAGCGGCGCGGTGAACTTCGGGTTGGCCGAAGTCTCGGCCTTGTAGTCGGCGGCGGGCGCCGAATCCTGCACCTGCACCGAGGGCAGGGTGCCGGCCGCCGTCTGCGCCAGGCTCGGCAGCGACAGGGCCATCAGCGTGGCGGCCGCGGTCAGCGGCGGAACGGCGCGCGCGACGGCGTGCTTGCGGGTCTTGATGTAAGCCATGGGAATCCCTCCTCCTTGAGGGCATCGGTCGAGGACCTGACATGGCTTGCTCGGAATCCCCGGCGGATCACGTGGCGTGACGGGGGAGGGGCTGGCTGGTCAGCAAATAGACGAAATGCGGCGTCACGGCAACGTGAACGCGACAAATGATAATCACTCTTACTAACTTTGTGCGCGTTCTCCTGCTAGGAGACGACGCGCGCTGTGGTGGGGCTGCCACGATGCGCCGGTCCGGCACCGTGGTGAACGGTCGCGCGGCCAACAAAAAAGCCTTGCAGGTGGACGACCTGCAAGGCTTGGATCTGGTGGCGCTTCACGGACTCGAACCGCGGACCTGTGGATTATGATTCCATCGCTCTAACCGACTGAGCTAAAGCGCCGAGCCCGCCATTATAGCCAGACTCTGCGACCCCGCCAGAGCTCCCGGCGCGGGCGGCATCGACCGGATTCGACCGGCCACTGCGCCGCCTTCCGCTTCTTCGCTTCGACCCCGTTTCGCCGTCCCGCGCGTACCACGGGGGTGACAATCCTCCGATGCTCGCCCCTTCGTCCGTCGACGCGCAGCGCCATGCCATGGCCGACGACCAGCTGATGCTCGCCTACGCCGGCGGCGATGCGGCCGCGTTCGACATCCTCTATGCGCGCCACGAAGGCGCGCTGTTCCGCTTCGTGCGCCGCCTGCTGGGTGCCCGCCTGGCGGCACAGGCCGACGAAGTCTTTCAGGACACCTGGCTGCGCATCGTGACGGCGCGCGACTCCTTTTCGCCGCAGGGCGCCACCTGGCGCACCTGGGCCTTCACCATCGCGCACAACCTGGCCATGGACCGGCTGCGCACGAGCGGGCGCGAGGTCGCACTCGACGCCGCGGGCCATGGCGACGATGAGGGCGACGTGCCGCACCTGCCGTCGCTCGAGCGCGGCGTGCAGGCCGCCGACGGCGCGGCCGATGCCGCACATCCCTCGGCCGAAGAACTCGCGTTCTGGCGTGCCGCCGGGCGCCGGCTGCTGGCCTGCCTGGACGAACTGCCCGTCGAGCAGCGCGCCGCCTTCCTGCTGCACCACGAGGACGGTCTCACCGTCGATGCGATGGCCGCGCAACTCGCGCTCGGTTTCGAGACCGTGAAGAGCCGCCTGCGCTACGGCCTGCAGAAGCTGCGCTCTTGCATGGCGCGCTACCTCGTGGCCCTGGAAGGGCAGAACGCATGACGCAGGACCCGCGCGATCTGCCCGGCGCCGCCGCCGAGGGCATGCCGCCTGCCGACCCGGTGCTGCGCCGCATGCTCGAGGCCGCACCGGACCGCGACGCGACCCCGCATCCGGTCACGCGCGAGGCGATCCGGCGCACCGCGCACAACGCCGTCGCGCCGTCGCCGCTGGCCGCCCGCAAGGCTTTCGACGCGGCGCCGCTGCCCTGGTGGAAGCGCCTGTGGGGCGGCACGCCGGGCTCGCGCATGCCCTGGAACGCGGCGTTCGCCACGGTGCTGGTGGCCCTGTTCGTGACCGTGCTGTGGCATCGCGAGCCGGTGCCGGATGCGCGGCTCGATGCCGAGGCGCCTGCGGCTTCCCCTGCTGCACCAGCACCAGCACCAGCGCCAGCGCCAGCGCCGGCCGTCCCGGCATCGCCCGCGCCACCGGCCGTTTCGCCGTCGGTCGAGGATTCGGCGCCTGCCGTCGCGCTCGCGCCGCGCCCTTCGGCCACGCCGCAGGAGCGCGAGCCCGCGCCTCGCGCCGACGCCCGCGCAACGCGCGAGGAGCGCCGCAGCGCCGCCGAAGCCGATACCGCGGCCGAGCGACGGTTCGCCGCCAAGCCCGCTGCCAAGGCGCAAGCGGAGTCCCTGGCCGAGCGGCGCGAGGCGCCGTCGCCAGCACCCGCCGTCGCTGCCCCGCCGGCGCCGATCACCGTGCCACCCGTTGCCGAGGCGAATCTCGCGCCATCGCCATCGCCATCGCCATCGCCATCGGCCGGCCCGGGTGCGCCAGGGGCTGCCAGCGCACCGCCCGTGGCAGCGGCGCCCCGTGCCGCGCCCGCGGCCCCCGCCGCTGCCGCGCGCGAGCGGGCTTCCGGCGATCCGACGCTGTCCGAGCGGGCGCCGAGTGCGCCCGCGGGCGCGCCGTCCGGCGCTGCGGCTCAGGCGGGCGCGAGCAAGGCGTTATCGCCGATGGCGCCCCCATCCCCGCCGCCATCGTTCGACTTGGCACCGGCGCCCGCGGGCGAAGCTGCGGCACCGCCCGCCGCACTGGCACGCCGCTCGTTGGCGCCAGCCGCGCATCCGGGCGCCTGGCGCGGGTGGACGCATCTGCGCATCGTCGACGCGAGCGGCCGGTCGCGCCGCCTCGCGCGGGCCGAGGCAGCGCAGTTGGGTGCGCTGGTCGAGGCGGCTGTTCCTTCAGGGAGCGGCATTGCGGCCGCCGAGGCGCTGGCGCCGGGCTGGCGCATCGTGCTGGAGGGCGCGCGCGGTGCCACCCTGGGCGTGCTCGAGGTGCCGGCCGCGCCGGGCCGCGCACTGCGCTGGCGCGAGGGCACGGCATCGCCCGTGGCGGCCGAACCGCCACCGGCCGTGCTCGACGCGCTGCGGCGCGCCCTGGCCGAACGCTGACCTGCCGCCCCCAAAAGCAGCGAGCCGCTATCGAATCGATAGCGGCTCGCGCAGATGGGGCGGGCGTTGCCAGCCCTTTTTACTTCTGACGAGGCGATGCCAGGCCGCATCGCCCGCGTGTTCACTGGTGCTTGAACTCGGCCTTGCGCTTGGCCACGAAGGCGTCCATGCCTTCCTTCTGGTCGGCGGTGGCGAACAGGGCGTGGAACAGCCGGCGCTCGAACATCACGCCGTCCGACAGGCCGCTCTCGAAGGCGCGGTTGACCGATTCCTTGGCCGCCATCACGGCAATCTGCGAGAAGTCGGCGATCTGCAGCGCCGCGCCCAGCGCCTCGTCCATCAGCTTGTCGTAGGGCACCACGCGGCTGACCAGGCCGGCACGCTCGGCCTCGGCGGCGTCCATCATGCGGCCCGTGAGTGCCATGTCCATGGCCTTGCTCTTGCCCACGGCGCGTGGCAGGCGCTGCGTGCCGCCGGCGCCGGGGATCACGCCGAGCTTGATCTCGGGCTGGCCGAACTTCGCGTTGTCGGCCGCGATGATGAAGTCGCACATCATCGCCAGCTCGCAGCCGCCGCCCAGCGCGAAGCCGCTCACCGCGGCGATCACCGGCTTGCGGATGCTGCGGATGCTTTCCCAGTTGCGCGTGATGTAGTCGCCCTTGTACGCATCGACGAAGCTGTACTTGGCCATGGCGCCGATGTCGGCGCCGGCGGCGAAGGCGCGTTCGCTGCCGGTGACGATCACGCAGCCGATCGCCTCGTCGGCATCGAAAGCCTTCAGGGCCGTGCCCAGTTCGGTCATGAGCGCATCGTTCAGCGCGTTCAGGGCCTTGGGGCGATTGAGCGTCACGATGCCGACCTTGCCGGCCTCGGTGCGCACTTCGATGTTCTCGTAGCTCATGGTGTCTCCGGGAAAGGGTGGAACAAGCAGGCGCCGCGCGCCGCAGCGGGCCACTATACCCAGAGCCAGGCAGCGACCGCGACGCGCGGCGGATGGGGTGCCGCAGCCCGCGTCGGGCGGCCGCGCGAAGCGCGGAAATTCAAGCCAAAAGGGCCGTCAGCGCCCGCAGGACGGGCGCGAGCAGCTATCAAAAACAGAGCAGAACGCGGCGGCGCGCTCAGCGTCCGCCCAGCCATGCGCGCAGCTTGGGCGCATCCTGCGGCGTCAGGCGCAGCGTGGTCTCGCCCGCGGGCAGGCGCAGCGGCAGGCGCAGCAGGCGCCGGTCGCGCGCCACGATGGCCGTGCACTGCTTCGCGTCGCCGAGGTACAGGGGCAGTTCGTCGAGCTTGGCGATGCGCCAAGCGGAGGCGGCGCGTCCGCGCACGGCGGGCGGCTCGACGGCCAGCCACTCGTCGTTGGCCGAGAAGCCGGCCTGCTCGGCCGCGCTGCCGCGCAGCACGACCTTGACCTGCACGCTGCCGCCGGTCTCGGCCACGCGCAGGCCCAGCGCCTGCGCGCGCTGCGCGGGTTCGTCGAGCACGGCCACGCCATGCGCCTCGAGCAGGGGCTTGAGCGGCAGCTCGTCGGTGCCGTGCACCCACTTCGCCAGTTCGGGCGCATAGGAGCGGCGGCCCACCGTCTCGAGCGCCGCAGCGATGTCGCCCTCGGTGATGGGGCCGCCAGCCGAACGCGCCCACAGCAGCCGCATCACGTCGTCCAGCGTGCCGTGCCCTTCGCTGCGCAGCGTGAGGTCGAGGCACAGCGCGACCAGGGCGCCCTTGGTGTAGTAGCTCACCGTGGCGTTGGGCATCTGCTCGTCGGGGCGGTAGTACTTCACCCAGGCGTCGAAGCTCGCGTCGGCCACCGACTGCACGAAGCGGCCCGGTGTCTGCAGCACCTGGTTGGCCGTCTTGTTCAGGAGCTTGACGTAGGTGGCGTCGTCGATGCCGCCGGCGCGGCGCAGCAGCACGTCGTCGTAGTAGCTGGTGAAGCCCTCGAAGAACCACAGCAGGCGGGTGTAGTTCTCCTGGCCGTAGTCGTAGCGCGCGAACTCCGCCGGCCGCAACCGCTTGACGTTCCAGGTGTGGAAGTACTCGTGGCTGATCAGGCCCAGCAGCGTGGTGTAGCCCTCGCCGGCCTTGGCCATGCCGCGCTGGGGCAGGTCGCTGCGGTTGCAGATCAGCGCAGTGGAGTGGCGGTGTTCGAGCCCGCCGTAGCTGTCACCCACGGCGTTGAGCATGAAGACGTAGCGGTCGTGCGGCGGGCGCTGGGCGGCATCGCGCGCCGTGGCGCGTGCTTTGTCGCCGTGCCAGAAGCGCATCTGGGTCTCGCAGATGGCGCGGGTGTCGGCCACCAGGCGCTCGCCGTCGAACGCCGGCGTGGTGCCGGCGACCACGAAGCGGTGCGGCACGCCCAGCACGTCGAACTCGGCGCTCCAGAAGTCGCCCATCTCGACCGGGCTGTCGGCCAGTTCGTCGTAGCCGTCGGCGCGGTAGAGGCCGAAGCCGCGGCGGTCGACCTTCACCGGACGCAGCGCGGTGGCGCAGGACCAGGGCGCGGCGGTGCCCGAGGGTGCATCGACCTGCAGCGTGCACGCGAGCTCGGTCTGGCCTTCGACGCGCAGGCACACGCTGGTGCCGTTGAAGAAGCCGCGGTCGGCGTCGAGCCAGGCGGTGCGCACCGAATGGTCGTAGGCACACACCTGGTAGTGCAGCGTCAGCGGCCGGCCGGCCTCGCAGTCGATCTGCCAGGCCGCCTTGTCTTGCTGCACCACCTGCAGCTTGCGGCGGCCCTGGGTCGCGCGCAGGCCCTGCAGGTTCTTCGCGAACTCGCGCACCAGGTAGCTGCCGGGGATCCACACCGGCAGCAACACGCGCTGCAGTGCCTGCGGCGCTTCGATCTCGAGGGTGATGTCGTACAGGTGGGCGTGCAGGTCGGCGCAGCGCACGTGGTAATGCACGGCCGCGGCTTTCGGCCCCGACGGAGCGCGCGCCGCCATCAGTTCGACGCCGCCAGCATCTTCTCGACTTGCGCGGCGGGCAGGGCGCCGGGCGCTCGGCTGCCGTCGGCAAAGATCAGCGTCGGCGTGCCGGTGATGTTGTACTTGCGGCCGAACTCCACGTTGCGCTTGAGGGCCGTGACGTCGCAGTCACCGCTCGCTGGCTTGACGCCGCCGACCATCCAGTCGGTCCAGGTCTTGCCCTTGTCCTTGCTGCACCAGATGTCGCGCGACTTGACGACCGAGTCCGGCCCGAGCACCGGGTACAGGAAGAGGTAGACCGTCACGTTGTCGACGTTGCGCAGGTCGGCCTCGAAGTGCTTGCAGTAGCCGCAGTTCGGGTCTTCGAAGACGGCCAGCTTGCGCTTGCCGTTGCCGCGCACGATCTTGAAGGCGTCCTTCACGGGCAGCTGGTCGAAGGCCACCTGGCTGAGCTTGTCGACGCGCTCCTCGGTCAGGTTCTTCTTCGCCTTGACGTCGATGAGCTGACCCTGCATGAGGTAGCTGCCCTGCTCGTCGGTGTAGTACAGGTCGAAACCCACCCGCACTTCCCAGATGCCGGGCATGGGCGACTTGCGCACCTCGTCGATCTTCGCCAGCTGCGGGATGGCCGCGAGACTCTTGCGGATCTCGGCCTCGCCGGCGTGCGCGCCGAAGGCGGCGGACAGGGCGAGGGCGGCGAGTGCGGGGGCGGCCAGGCGGCGCAGCGGGGGCAGGAAGGTCATGGTGCGGGGTTCGTGTGCGCGATGCGCCAAAGGTTCAGCGGGCCGGGTGGAACAAATGCGCGGATCAGGCCAGTCCCATGGCCTGGCGGGCGATCCAGTTCTTGATCACGCGGGTGCGGTCGAAGCCGCGCATGCCCCAGTTGCGCAGCTGCGGCAGCGGGTCCATGGCGTGGGCGAAAAGCTGCTGCAGGCCGTCGGTGGCCAGGCCCATGGCCAGCACGTCGGCGCGGCGGGCGCGCTCGTAGCGGCGCAGCAGGCGCGTGTCGCCCACGCTGCGCCAGTACTCGCGCTGCTTGAGGACGCCGGCCAGCGCAGCGGCGTCGGCCAGGCCCAGGTTCAGGCCCTGGCCGGCCAGCGGGTGCACGGTGTGGGCGGCGTCGCCGGCCAGCGCCCAGGCGCCGCCGTCCTTGCCCTCGTCGGTGGTGAAGCGGCCGATCCAGCGATCGGCCGTGGCGCGCTGCAGCGGCCAGGCGGCGCGCTCGCTGGTGAGCGTGAAGGCACCGAGCGCATCGCCGCAGGCCTCGCGCACGCCGGCACAGAAGGTGTCGGCGTCCTGCGCCAGCAGCGCGGGGGCGCGGAACTGGTCGACCGACCACACCAGCGCCAGGGCGCGGCTGCCCGGCCCGCCGATCGGCAGGAGTGCCAGCACCTCGCCCTGGTCATTGAACCATTGGCGCGCGGTGTCGTCGTGCGGCCGCTCCGCCTCCAGCCGCGCCGCGACTGCGTGCTGCGGGTAGCGCGCCACTTCGTATTGCACGCCGAGCAACTCGCGCGTGGTGCTGGCCTTGCCTTCGCAGACCACGGTGAGGGGTGCCTTGACCGGCGCCTGCACCACCTCGACCTGCGGCGCGAAGCGCACCGCGTCGGCGAGCTGTCGATCGAGTGCGGGCACGTCGACGATCCAGGCCAGCGCATCGACGGCATGCTGGCGCGCCTGGAAGTGCACGCGCCCGCCTTCGTCACCATGTACCAGCATCTCGCGCACAGGGGTGGCGTGGGCCGCGTCGGGCCAGGCGCGCAGCGATTCGAGCAGCGCCTTCGACGCGGCGTTCAGGGCATAGGCCCGCACGTCCTCGCGCGCGGCCGTTTCCGCCGGCGCCACCAGTGCCACACGCACGCGCTCGCGCGCCAGCAGCAGTGCCAACGTGCGGCCGACGATGCCGGCGCCGCGGATGCAAACCTCGGGGGGAAGAGCCATCGCGGCATTGTAGGGAGGGGTGCCGGAGCGGGTGTGCATCCTGAGGCCATCGCGATCGCTATCGAAAAGATAGCTGCTGGCGCAAGCTGGACGGGCGCTGCAGGCCCTTTTGGCTTGAAACCGGTAGGCGGCTCCGCTCACGCGGGCGGTGGGCGCGTGCGCGAGAATTCGCGTCCTGTCCTCACCCCACCGGCGCCCGCGCGCCGCTCGCCCCTTCCTCCCATGACCCAGCCGTCCACGCCCTCCGATTTCGACGTTCAGGGCACCATCGCCCGCCTCTTCGTCTACCCCGTCAAATCCTGTGCGGGCGTCGAGGTGCGCGAGGCGCTGCTGACCGAGACCGGGCTGGAGTTCGACCGCGCGTGGATGGTGGTGGACGAAGCGGGCGAGTTCGTCAGCCAGCGCGAGCTGCCGCGCATGGCGCTGATCCGTCCGCAGCTCAAGCAGTTCGAGATGGTGCTGCGCGCGCCCGGCATGCTGGCGCTGCACATCGCCTACGACCGGGTCGAGGCGCCGATGCAGGCGAAGGTCTGGAAGGACACCGTTGCCGCCTACGACATGGGCGACGTCGCGGCGCAGTGGTTCAGCGATTTCCTTTCGGAGCCCGGCAAGCCGCGCGAAGATTCGCCGGGCCGTCCCCAGGAATCCTCGATCCCCTCGGGGGACGATGCGGCGCGCAGCGCCGCGTCTGGGGGCCGTCGGTATCGGCTGGTGCGCTTCGACCCCGAGCACAAGCGCCTGTCGAGCCTGCAGTGGACCGGCGGCGTCGAGGCCGAGGTGCAGTTCGCCGACGGCTATGCGCTGCTGGTGGCCAGCGAAGGCTCGATGGCCGGGCTCAACGAGCGCCTCGCCGCCGGCGGCCATGCGGCCGTGGGCATCGAGCGCTTCCGCCCCAACATCGTGCTGGCCGGCCTCGAGGCGCACGACGAGGACCGCGTCGAGATGCTGCACGTCACCACCGCCGAGGGCCAGGCGCAGCTGCAGCCGGTCAAGCCCTGCACGCGCTGTCCCATCCCCGACATCGACCCGGCGACGGCGACGAGCAGCCCCGAGGTCGGCGACACCCTGCGCAGCTACCGCGCCGACCCGCGCGTCGATGGCGCGATCACCTTCGGCATGAACCTGATCGTGCGCGAGGGCGTGGAGCACATGCTCAAGGTCGGCCAAGTGGTGGCCGCCAACTACCGATTCGACTGACCGCGCGGGCGCCTGCGCCGGTTCAGAACGCCACGCCCGCCACGAGGATGAGGTTCGCGTAGGGCATGCATTCGCCCGTGCGTACGACGGCGCGTGCGAGCGCCGTGCGGCGCTTGAAAGCCTCGTGCGACACGCGCTGCGCGCTCAGGCCCAGCGCGTGCGGGTACCAGGGCGGCAGGCCCCCCGCGGCTTCCAGCGCCTCGTTGGCGATGACCAGCCCTTCCACCTGCATCTCTGACAGCACGGCCTCCAGCACGTCGCCCAGCCGAGGCACGCCGCGCGACACGGCCAGGTCGATGCGGCGCGGTCCGTCGGGAATCGGCAGGCCGGCATCGCCGAGCACGAGCATGTCGCCGTGGCCGAGCGAGGCGATGACCTGGGAGAGTTCGGCGTGCAGCAGGAAGGTGCGCTTCATGGCAAGGTCCAGGCGGGGGCCGCGGGGCTGTGCAGCACGGCCTCGCGGGTGGGGATCGAGGGCTGCGCGCCCGCGTGCTGGATGCACAGGGCCGCCGCGCGGATGCCCAGGGCGACGGCGGCATCGAAGCCCTGGCCCTGCGCCAGCGCGACGGCGAGCGCGCCCAGGAAGGTGTCGCCCGCGGCGGTGGTGTCGACCGCGCGGACCACCGGTGCGGGATGGTGGCGTGCGCCCTCGGCGTCGACCGCCACGGCGCCGCGCGAACCGAGCGTGACGACGACGCGGCCCACACCGCGCGCGCGCAGGGCGCTGCCGGCCTGCGCCGCCTGGGCGGGGGTGTCGGCCGCGCGGCCGGCCAGCGCCTGGGCCTCGACCTCGTTGATGACGAGCGTGTCGATCGATGGCCACCAGGCCTCGGGCACGGGCTGCACCGGCGACGGGTTGAGCAGCACGCTGCAACCCGCGCGGCGTGCCGCATCGATGGCCACGGCGGCCTGCTCGAGCGGTGTCTCGAACTGGGTGACGAGGAAGGCGGCACCCGCGAGCCGGCGCGCGAGCGCATCGCCGTCGACCGCCACCTGTGCATTGGCGCCAGGCACGATCACGATACGGTTCTGGCCGTTGTCCTCGACCTGGATCAACGCGGTGCCCGTCGGGTCGGCCGCGGCGACCTGCAGGCCCGTCGTGTCGATGCCGTCGGCCTCGAGCGCTTCGCGCAGCGCGGTGCCGTGCGCGTCGCGCCCCACGCAGCCGATCATGTCGACGGCCGCGCCCTGGCGCGCGCAGCTCACGGCCTGATTGGCGCCCTTGCCGCCGGGGATGGTGGCGAGCGACCGGCCCAGCAGCGTCTCGCCTGCGCCGGGGGCGCGCGGTACGCGCAGCACCAGGTCCATGTTGAGGCTGCCCAGCACCACGATGCGCGGGGCATCGCCGGGCGTTGCGTGCGTGGCGCTCACGGGGTGCGCGCCCGGCGCGACGTCGCCGGGGCCTCCGCTTTCGCGTCGGCTGGCGCGGTGTGGCGTGCGGTGGACGCACGCACCCGCAGCTCGGGCTGCAGCACCACCGTGCGCGCCTCGTGCCGCTGGCCGGCGACCCGCTCGAGCAGCATGTCGACGGCGAGCGCACCGATGCGTTCCTTCGGTTGCGCCACGGTGGTCAGCGGCGGGCTCGCATAGGCTGCGAGCTCGATGTCGTCGAAGCCCACGATGGACAGCTCGTCCGGCACGTGCACGCCGCTTTCGTGCGCGGCGCGCAGGGCGCCGATGGCCATGAGGTCGTTGCACACGAAGACCGCCGAAGGCCGTGGCGTGGTGCGCAGGATGGCGTGCATCGCCTCGTAGCCGCCCTGGGAGGTGAAGCCGCCGCGCCACAGCAGCGCGCCGGCGCCCTGCGGGCCCGGTGCTGCGCCGCTTTCGGCCATGGCCAGGCGCCAGCCTTCGATGCGCTGCTCGCTGGGCGTCACGCCTGCGGGGCCGCCGATGCAGGCGATGCGCCGGTGGCCCAGCGACAGCAGGTGCCGCACGGCCAGGAGGCCGCCCTGCATGTGCGCCGTCTCCACCAGGTCGCAGGCCGGCTCGTCGATCTCGCGGTCGACCAGCACGGTCGGCACGCCCAGGCCGCGCAGCTGGCGTGCCAGCGCGTCGCCGCCGCTGTCTCCGCCCGCGGCGCCGGTCGAGACCACGACCACCCCGTCGATGCGCCGCTCCGCCATCACCTTGAGGTAGACGCTCTGGCGTTCCGGGGCGTCGTCGGTGTTGCACAGCACCAGCGTGTAGCCGGCGGCGAAGCAGCGGTCCTCGACGATGCGCACGATCTCGGCGAAGTAGGGGTTCGAGCAGTTGGGGATCAGCATCCCCAGCGTCGACGTGGTGTTGCTCTTGAGGCTGCGCGCCATGGCGTTGGGCACGTAGCCCAGCTCGCGGATGGCGCTGTCGACGCGCTCGCGCACCGCGGTGCTCACATGGCGCGTGCTGTTGAGGACGTGCGAGACGGTGGTGACGGACACGCCGGCCCGGTGGGCGACGTCCTTGATGGTGGCCATGTGCGGCGTTCTTCCAGTGGTGTGGGGCGGTTCAGGCCAGGCGGCGTTCGGCCCGGCGCTGGCGCAGGGTGTCGATGATGACCGCGACCACGATCACGGCGCCGGTGATGATGCGTTTGCTCGGCTCGCTGGCGCCCACCTGGGCCAGGCCCGCTTCCAGCACCGCAATGATGAGCACGCCGAAGAAGGTGTTGACTACCGAGCCCCGCCCGCCCATGAGGCTGGTGCCGCCGATCACCACCGCAGCGATCACCTGCAGCTCGATGCCGACGCCGGCGTTCGGGTCGGCCGCCTCGAGCCGCGCCGACTGCATCAGCCCGGCCAGCCCGGCCAGCAGGCCGGTGACGGCGAAGACGATGATGCGGATCGGCCGCGGGTCCACGCCGGCCAGGCGCATGGCCTCCTCGTTGGTGCCGATGCCCACCACGTGCCGGCCGAACACCGTGCGGGTGAGCACCAGCTGCCCGACGACCACCAGCACGACGGCGAGCACGAAGGCCGCCGAGATGCCGCCGATCCAGGGCGCGGCGAGGCCGGAGATCGCATCGCCCACGTACTGCGTGCGCGAATCCGTCACCAGGTAGGCGCCGCCGCGCACGGCTTCGAGCATGCCCAGCGAGACGATGAAGCTGGGCAGTCGCCAGGCCACCGACACCGCGCCGGTGACGGTGCCGCACAGCAGCCCCGTCAGCAACCCGAGCGCGGCGGCCAGCGGAACCGAGAGTTTCCATTCGAGGATGGCCGCCGCCGTGACGGCCGCGCTGAGCGCCAGCACCGAGCCGACCGACAGGTCGATGCCGGCAATGATCAGCACGAAGGTCATGCCTACGGCCATCACGGCCAGCGCCGGGATCTCGTTGGCGATCGACACGAAGGTCTCGCGCGTCAGGAAGTATTCGCTCAGCGACCCGAACAGGGCGACCATGCCGATCAGCACGACGGCCAGGCCCAGGTAGGTGCCGAGCTGGCCGCGCCAGGCGGGCGGCGCGGCCTGTGGTGCCACGGGGATCGCGGCGGAGGAAGAGGGCGGGGCGGAAGATGCGTTCATGGTGCGACGGCGTGTGCCGAGGACGATCGGAGGGCGGCGTGCGCCGCGGGCTGGCCGGCGCCGGCAGCGTCGCTGAAGGCGGCGGCGAGCAGCGACTGTTCGGTCCAGGTGCCGCGCTCGAACACCGCCACGAGGCGGCCGCCGCTCATGACGCCGATGCGGTCGCACATGGCCATGAGTTCGCGCAGGTCGCTGGACACCATGAGCAGCGCCTTGCCAGCGTCCGTCATGCGGTCGAGTTCGGCGTACAGGTCGGCGCGCGCACCGACGTCGACGCCGCGCGTGGGCTCGTCCAGCAGCAGCACCTTGCATTCGCGATGCAGCCAGCGCGCGAACACCACCTTCTGCTGGTTGCCGCCGCTGAGCGTGGCGACGGGCTGTTCGACGCTGTTCGATCGGATTCGCAGCAGGTCCGACAGCCGCTGCGCGATGCCGCGCTCTTTCGCACGCTGCAGCCAGCCGGTCCGCGAAACGGCGCCGAGGTCACTCAGCGTGGTGTTGACGCGGATCGACTGCGGCAGGAGCAGGCCCTGCGACTTGCGGTCTTCGGTCACCAGGCCGATGCCGGCGCGGATGGCCTGCATCGGCGAGCGCCAGCCACGACGCACGGTGCGCGCCGTGCCGCCGGCGTCGTGCAGCACGATCTCGCCACGATCGGCGCGGTCGGCACCGAAGAGCAGGCGGACCAGCTCGGTGCGACCGGAGCCGACCAGCCCGGCCAGGCCCATCACCTCGCCGGCATGCAGGTCGAGGTCGACATCGCGCACCGCCTGCGCGCGGCCCAGGCCGCGCGCGCTCAGCGCCGCCGGCCCGGCCGTCCGGCGCGGCCGCCCTTCGTGTTCGTGAACCTCGCGGCCGACCATGCGCTGCACCAGCTCGGCCTCGCGCACACCGGCCATCGGCCGGACGTCGACCAGCCGGCCGTCGCGCAACACCGCCACGCGGTCGGCGATGCGCTGCAACTCCTCGAGCCGGTGCGACACGTAGACGATCGCCACGCCCAGGGCCTTGAGGCGCTCGATCTGCTCGAACAGGTGCAGCGTCTCGCGCGGCGTGAGCATGGCGGTCGGCTCGTCGAGCAGCAGCACGCGCGTGTCGTCGTGCAGGTTGCGGGCGATCTCGACCATCTGCTGCTGGCCGATGCCCAGCCGCGCCACGGGCGTGGCCGGGTCGAGGTGCTGCATGCCGATCTTGGCCAGCTGGCGCGCGGCCAGGTCGTGCAGTTCGGGCCGGCGGATCCAGCCGGCGCGGTGGGGCAGGCGGTCCAGCAGCAGGTTCTCGGCCACCGACAGCGTGCCGACCAGGCCGAGTTCCTGCATCACCATGCGCACGCCTCGGGCCTCGGCCTCGCGGCGCGAGCCGGGCGCGAAGGGCTGGCCGGCCAGGCGCATGGCGCCCCGGGTCGGGCGCACCAGGCCGCAGACGATCTTCGACAGCGTGCTCTTGCCGGCACCGTTCTCGCCGGTGAGGGCCAGCACCTCGCCGGCACCGAGCGTGAGCGAGACACCGTCGAGCACCGGCGCGGCGTAGTCCTTGCCGACGCCCTCCAGCGCGAGCACCGGTGCGCCGGGCGGGCTGGCCGCGGTCGTTGGCTGCGCCGGACGGCTCATCGGCGGCTTACTTGGAGTCCTTGGTGACCAGCACCACGTCGGTCTTGACCTCGGCGGGCATGTCGGCCTGCTTCTTCTTGTCGGCGATGGCCTTGAGGGCGGTCTCGATGCCGAACACGGCCTGCTTGGCGGCGAACTGGTCGGCGGTGGCCAGCACGCGGCCATCCTTGAGCATGGGCTTGATCGCGCCGATGTTGTCGTAACCCACCACCAGGACCTTGCCCGTCTTGCCGGCGGCCTTGACGGCGGCGACGGCGCCCAGCGCCATGCTGTCGTTGCCGGCCAGCAGCGCCTTCAGGTCGGGGTGTTCGCGCAGCATGCCGGCGGCCACCGTGTTGCCCTTGTCGATTTCCCACTGGCCGGACTGCACGCCGACCACGGTGGCGCCGGCGGCCTTCATTGCGTCCTGGAAGCCCAGCGTGCGTTGCTGCGCGTTGAAGGTGGTCGAGACGCCTTCGATGATGCCGACCTTGTCGCCGGCCTTGAGCTGCTTGGCCAGCGCATCGCCCACCAGCTTGGCACCGGCGCGGTTGTCGGGGCCGACGAAGGGCACCTGGATGCCCTTTTCCTTCAGCGCATCGGCGTCGAGGCGGTTGTCGATGTTGACCACCAGGATGCCCTTGTCGATGGCCGTCTTGACCACGGGCACCAGGGCCTTCGAATCTGCCGGCGCGATGACCAGCGCGTTGATCTTCTGCGCCATCATCTGCTCGACCATCTTGATCTGGGCGGCGGTGTCGGTTTCGTCCTTGATGCCGTTGGCCACCAGCGTGTACTCGCCGGCATGCGCCTTCTGGTGTGCCTTGGCGCCGTCTTCCATGGTGCGGAAGAACTCGTTGGCGAGCGACTTCATGACCAGGGCCACCTTGGGCTTGTCCTGGGCGAGGGCGGGCGTGGCGGTGAGGCTGCCCAGCGCGAGGGCTGCGGCGGCGCAATGGATGGCGCGTCGTGTGAATGGCATCGAATGTCTCCTGTGGTGGGTCGTGCGGCCGTTCCAGCGGTCGCCGATCGGCATCGTAGTAAAAGAAAACGTTTGCGCAAACGTTTTCGTCCCCGGTTTTACCCTGATGGACGATCGCGGGGCGCTGGTGCGCCAAAGGGCGCGTTCGAGGGGCGTCGCCTAAAATGCGCGGTTACCCCGAATCCAGGAAAGCCCCCGCCATGAGCCTCAAGTGCGGCATCGTCGGCCTGCCCAACGTCGGCAAGTCCACCCTCTTCAACGCGCTGACCAAGGCTGGCATCGCGGCCGAGAACTACCCCTTCTGCACCATCGAGCCCAATGTGGGCGTGGTGGAGGTGCCCGATCCGCGGCTCGCGCAGCTGGCCGAGATCGTCCAGCCCGAGCGCATCGTTCCGGCCATCGTCGAGTTCGTCGACATCGCGGGCCTGGTGGCCGGCGCCAGCACGGGCGAGGGGCTGGGCAACAAGTTCCTGGCGCACATCCGCGAGACCGACGCCACGGTGAACGTGGTGCGATGCTTCGACGACGAGAACGTGATCCACGTCGCCGGCCGCGTCGACCCGATCTCCGACATCGAGGTCATCCAGACCGAGCTGTGCCTGGCCGACCTGTCGACGGTCGAGAAGGCGCTGCACCGCCACACCAAGGTGGCCCGCTCGGGCGACAAGGATGCGCAGAAGCTCGTCGGTCTGCTCGAGCGCTGCCAGAAGGCGCTGAATGACAACATTCCCGTGCGTGCGCTGGAGTTCACGAAGGAAGAGCAGCCGCTGGTCAAGAGCTTCACGCTCATCACGGCCAAGCCCGCGATGTTCGTGGGCAACGTCAGCGAAGACGGCTTCGAGAACAACCCCTACCTCGATCGCCTGCGCGAGTACGCCGCCAAGCAGAACGCGCCGGTGGTGGCCATCTGCGCGAAGATCGAGGCCGAACTGTCGGAGATGGACGATGCCGACCGGCTCGAATTCCTGAAAGAACTTGGCCAGGACGAGCCGGGCCTGAACCGCCTGATCCGGGCTGCTTACAAGCTGCTGGGCCTGCAGACCTACTTCACGGCCGGCGTCAAGGAGGTGCGTGCCTGGACCATCCATATCGGCGACACCGGCCCGCAGGCGGCCGGCGTGATCCACACCGATTTCGAAAAGGGCTACATCCGCGCCCAGACCATCGCCTTCGACGACTACATCGCCTTCAAGGGCGAGCAGGGCGCCAAGGACGCGGGCAAGATGCGCGCGGAAGGCAAGGACTACGTCGTCAAGGATGGCGACGTGATGAACTTCCTGTTCAGTTCCTGAAGCACCCGGGCGCCTGGCCTTCGCCGGTGCCGCCCATCACTTGTTCCGGCTGCCCCACACCACCGTGTCGTCCACGGCATAGACCGCGCAGGTGACCTTGCGCTCGGCGCAGCCCTGGATGTGCGCCGTCAGTTCCGACGCCCGCGTGGCGGTGCCGTACTTGAGGTCACTCGTGATGATGAAGGCCCGGGGCCGCGCCTGCAGCAGGAACTGCTGGTACGCGATGCGAAGCTGTGCCGGGTCGATGCCGACCTCGGGCAGGCGATCGATGTTCTTCAGGTCGGCGTAGCCCGAA
>JAFEEH010000044.1 GCA_018241185.1 Pseudomonadota bacterium
CTGATAGCCTCAGCCTTGAACTCCTGTGTGTACTGCCTCTTGGGCAGCTTGCCTTCTCTCATTTCGATTCTCCGTACCTCTGAAGTTATCAACTTCCTGCTGTACGTGAAATCGAGGCAGGGTCAACAGGGGGCGTTCCTTCCTCGCGTACACCGTCACGCGCTGACGTGAGGACTGGTCCAAGAGTTTGCATCCCTGCAATGGAACGACCTAAGGTCACCCTACGCGTCTAAGGAAAACGCCTCAGGCGATCGGATCACCTTAGCTGCATCATCATGCCGAGATGCAGGTGCCACCCAGTCCCCTTTTCGCCGGGCGTGAGCGCGAGCTCGGCCAGCTCCGCGCAGCGCTCGAGGAATCGCGCAGCGGCGCCGCGCGCATGGTGCTGGTCACGGCGGACGCCGGGGCGGGGAAAACGCGATTGCTGCGGGAATTCACTGCCCCTTTGGCCACGGACGCCACACTGCTGGCCGGTGGCTGCACGGAGCAGACGGAGGCAGGCCTGCCGTTCGCGCCAGTCAGCGCAGCCATCCGCCGCTTGGTGCGTGAGCGGGGCGCCGCGTCAGTAACGGATCTTGTCGGACCTGCGAGCGCAGGCGACCTGGCATGGCTGCTGCCGGAGTTCGGCGCGCCGCGCAGCCTGCCCGATCCGGCCGTTGTACGGTCGCGCCTGTTCGAAGTGGTGCGGCTGCTGCTTGAGCGCCTGGCACAGGACCGGCCGGTCATCTTGATCTTGGAGGACATGCACTGGGCGGATGCGGGCTCGCGCGACCTGCTCCGCTTCCTCACTGCCAACCTGGCCGAGGTTCCGGTTCTGATCGTCGTGACCGCGCGGGCCTGCGGCGACGTGCCGACTCGCGCACTGATGGCGGAGCTGTCCCGCACGCCGTTCGCACGCGCGCTTGTGCTGCCGCGTCTCGCACGGTCCGAAGTCGCGCAGCAGCTGCGCGGGATCCTCGGGCACGAGCCCGAGACGACGCTGTTGAACGCCGTGTTCGCGCGCGGAGACGGCATCCCGCTGTTCACGGAATTCCTCGTGGCCGACGCCGACGACGGCGCCGTTGAGGTGCCGACCACGGTCCAAGAATTGCTGCTGCGCGCCGTACGCAGCCTGCCGCTGACCACACGTCAGCGGGTGCAAGCACTATCGCTTGCGGGGGGCGTGCTGCGTCCGCAGTTGCTGGCTGCCGTAGAGGGCATCTCAGTCGGCGCGGTCGAAACCCAGCTGCAACCCGCGGTCGACGCCTTCGTGGTCCAGCCTCGGGATGAAGGCTACGTGTTCCGGCACGAGCTGATCCGTGAGGCCGTGGCGTCGACCTTGACGCCGGCGGAGCGCAGGCGCCTGCATGCCGCCTACGCTAGCGCGCTCGAAACGCATCCGGATTGGGGCAGCCCCTGGTGGATCGCGGTGGCGCTCGCGCGTCACTGGCAAGAGGCCGGCGAGGCCGGAAAGACACTGGAGGCCGCAAGGCGCGGCGCGGCGGAAGCGGAGATGGCGCGCTCGCAGCCGACGCGCTTGGAGATGCTGGAGACGATGCTCGGGCAGTGGACGCGGCTGCCGGATGCTGCTGCCGTGGTGGGCGCCTCGCAGCTCGACGTACTGGAGCAGGCCGCCGACGCGGCTTGCTGGTCGGCGCTGCCGCAGCGCGGCCTCGTCCACGCCGAGGCTGCCCTTGCGATCGCACGGAGCGAAGGCGACACGGAACGGAACGCGAGGCTGCTGCTGCAACGCGCACCGATGCGCCAGCAGCTGGCCGTGCCGGGTCAGGAGGAGGACCTGGTCGAGGCGTTGGCTCTAAGTGCTGCGCTGCCTTCGGTCCGGATCGAAGCCTTGGGCCAGGCGTGTCGCGCGGCGTTGGCGCGGGGCAGGTGGGACGACGCGGCGGCACGAGCGACGGAGCTGGCCGCGGCGGCGCGAGCTTCTGGTGACGAGGCCGGGCAGCTCGACGCGCGGATCATGGCCGCCGTCCTGGCGGGGCGGCGAGGAAAGGACAGCACCCGAGAGCTCGAAGAACTCGTTGCACGCTGCCGGTTGCTGGACTCCGGGTGGCTCGAGTGCTTCACGCTCAACGCCATCGCCGAGGGCCACTTGGGGCTGGGCCGGCCGGGGCAGGCGGCGGAAGCTGCGGCGCGCGCCGGCAGGCGCTGTATCGAAGTCGGCCAGTGGGGCTACCAGGGTGCAGCGGTGGCGCAGGTGCATGGACGCGCTCTGCACTTTGCTGGGCGATTGGATGAAGCGCTGGAGGTGATCGGCCAAGCGCTCGACAGCGACCCGGCGCCATTCGGCCGTGCGCAGTTGCTGCTGTGCCGTGGCACGATCGCTGCGCAGAGGGGTGATCTCGACGCGGCGGCGTTCGATCTCGATCAATGGCGCAAGCTGCCGCCGGGACAGGCGCCGCGACCGCTGGCGGCGCAGGCGCTGGCGCTGGACATCGCGTGGGCACAAGGGAACGGGCCGCAGGCGCTCCCACAGACTGGCGCGTTTGATGCGGCTGCGCTCCATGCACACCCGCAGGAAGGTTGGCCCGCGCTGGCCCGGGCCGTGCGCCTCTTCGTCGACGTAGCGCAGCCCAACCACGCATTTACATTGCTGCGACCGCTCATCGAAGGGCTCGCACAGCCCGGCCCTGTCGAGCGCGCCTGGGCGGCGCTGGTTGCCTGCGAATGCGCTCGGGCCCAGGAGCACAGGGACGCGGCTCGCTGGCTCGGTGTGGCGGCCGCATGGGCCGAACTGGGCCACGCCTGGGAACAAGCTTACGCATTGATGCGTGCCGCTGCGACCGAACCATCGCGCGGCGTGGCGTCTGCCCACCTCACAGAAGCTGCCGCGCTCGCGAACCGGCTTGGCGCCCGACCGCTGCTGCAGCGGGTGGCGGTCGTGGCACAACGTCGGCGCGTAAGGTTGGACGATGAAGCCGCTGCAGCCCGGCCACCGTCCGGGTTGACCGAGCGGGAAGTCGAGGTGCTGAAGCTGCTGGCGGAAGGAAAGACCAACCGCCAGATCGCGAGCGCCCTGGTTATCTCCGCCAAGACAGCCAGCGTCCATGTCACGAACATCCTGACCAAGCTGGATGTGCACACCCGCGGCGCGGCAGCCGCTGTGGCGTACCGCCTTGGGCTGGCCGGTCCGACCTGACGCCCACCACTACGGCGGGTTCCCCATGCGCCGGCAACCTCCTTAGCGACAGACTGGCGGCATGACGCGCATCGCACTGATCATTCGCCACCGCACGCTCCCGGGTCGTCGGGACGACGCTCGCCGGGCCTGGGAAGCACACATGCGTCCCGCGATCGCAGCGAACCCGGGACACCTCGCCTACGTCTATTGCCAGGATGACAGCGATTCAGACGTGCTGAGCGCCTTCCAGATGTATGCCAGCCACGAAGACGCGCAGCGATTCCTGCAGGCGCCGTCTTATCTGCGATACCTCGAGGCGGTGGGGCCGTGCCTGGCTGGCCCACCCGATGTGCTCACGCTAAACCCCTTGTGGGCCAAGGGCGATTGACCGCTTTTGCGCGAGGCGGCATGAACAAGATCACCAAGCCGGCGGCGTGTGGTCGCGCGCTGGCGGGCTCTCACGGCAACGGGTGCCCCAGCGCAGCCCGGGCGTTCAAAACATGGTGTTGGCTGGCCGCCAGCACCTGGTCATCCCGCCCCGGGCGTCCGACGATCTGCAGGCCGATCGGCAAACCGTCACGGTCTGCCCCGCAGGGGATGCTGATCGCTGGCAGGCCGAAGTAGTTGGCAAATGCGGTGTAGTCGGCCGAGACCGCGTGATCCGGATCGGCGGATGCCTGTGCGACCGTGGGAACACGATGTACCAGCGTCGGCAGGACGAATAGATCGATGTCGCCGAACCAGGCGTCGATGCTCGCCCGGTCTTGCTCGATGCGAGTCATGTCGCCCATGGCTCCGCTTCCCTCCGGCAGGGTGGCGTCGCGCACTGTGTGCCCGGCGTGCTCCAGGCGCTCCACCGCCCGCCCAAATGCCTGTGCAACGTCCACGTCGGTATCGGCCGTCGGCGGGTGCACCACGCCGATGCACAGCGGCTGGATGGCCGCAGCCACCGACGCTGCGTAGGCCAGGCCTTGCCGCGGGGACAGCGCATCCAGAATGTGCGCGGCATCCAGCGGGCTGCGTGCCGTGATGCCAGCGTGCCCCATCCAACGGATGAAGTCGTCCACCGGTTCGTCACCCAGGATGCCCTGCACGCTGACCAGACCGTAGCTTCCCTTGAAGCCCACCACGCCACAGCACGACGCGGGGAGGCGCACGGAGCCGACGGCGTCGGTGTCCACCGTTGCAAAACACAGTCCTGCCGCGACGGCGCAGGCTGATCCGGCCGACGAGCCTCCTGTCACGTGCAAGGCGCTCCACGGATTGACGACGGCGCCGAAGCTGCTGGTCAATCCCGTCGTCGACATGCCCATCGCGTCCATGTTCGTCTTCCCGACCAAGATGGCACCCGCTTCGCGCAGCCGACGGACCACCTCCGCGTCGCTGCCTGGCACGCGGTCGCGGAGCCGGTCCGATCCGGCGGTGGTCGGCAGGCCCTCGGTGTCGTAGAAGTCCTTCACCGCCACCGGCACGCCGTGAAGCGGCCCACGCCAGCGACCCTGCGCGATGTCGCTGGCCGCCTGTACGGCTTGCGCGCGTGCATCGGGCGCAAGGGTGATGAATCCATTGAGTCGCGCTCCATGCGCCTCGATGCGCGCAAGGCATGCTTCCAAGACGTCGACGGGTGAGACTTGCCGGGTCCGGATGCGTTCGCAGATGGCGGCGATGCTGTCGTAGTGCATGGTGCGTCGGTCCTCATTCGTCGCGTGCCGAGCTCCATCCATGTGTGGGCGACTGGGGCCAGCCCGGCGGAGAGTCTTCCCAGGTTTCCTGTCGCCCGTACGGGGTGAGGTCGAGCAGCGCCCGGAAGCCGGCAGGCTCGACACCGCGGCCCGAGGTGAAGTAGCTGCGATAGGCCTGTCCCGCATCGTCGCGGAAGAAGACACTGAAGCCGAAATCCTCGTCGCCATCGGCGTCCGTGACGCCCATGTCCTGGTTGAAGGTGCTTGCGCCACTGGAGTACACCGGCACGGTCCAGCCCTTGCTGGCCCACGCGGCCGCCAATCGCGCGTAGTCGGCCCGCGCCACGGCCACCAGTGTGGTTTGGCGTGCGTGCAGATGCTCCAATCGCCCCATGTCGTCCATCCGGCGGGAGCATCCGCGGCACGGCTTGCGTGCCCCGGGCGCGTACATGAAGTGGTAGACGATCAGCTGGCGCCTCCCGTCGAAAAGATCCAGCAACGTCGTCGAGCCGGATCGGCCTCCGAAAACATAGTCGCCGCGCACCGCCACCATCGGCAGTCGCCGGCGTTGCGCCGCCAGCTCGTCCAATGCGTGGGTCGCAGCCTTCTCCTTGCGCAGGAGGTCGTCGCGAGCGAGCCGCCATGCCGCTTCGCTGGTGACCGCCGGCATGGGCAGGGCAGTGCCGGGCGCGCTTGGCCGGCCGCTTCCTGGTTCCTGCATCACTTCTCCTTCGTGCTCCGAAAATCCGACACTCCGTCATGAAGCCGCGCTGCGCGCTGGCGGCCGGCCCCGAGATTCCTGCGCCGGGGTTCGACCACGGCCGGTGGCCAGCCACGAGCCCGCAAGGATGAGCCCGAACGACGCCGCGATCCCCCAGGTGAGCGGCTCGTCCAGCAGCACCACGCCGGCAGCGACGGCGACCGCCGGTGACACGTAGGTGATCACCACGGCGCGCTCCGAGCCGATCTCGCGGATCAGATGGAAGAAGCAGGCAAACGCCGCGGCCGTGCAGGCGATGCCGAGCGTGCCGATGCTCAAGCTGGCAGTCCAACTGGGCGTCGTGGCCGGCCAGTGAAGGATGGCGGGCACTGCGTAGCAAAGCGCCGACGTGGCCAGGCACACTGTCGTCATCGGGATCGCGGGCACATGGCCGAGCCGGCGACCTGCGATGAGCGACCCGACCGCGTAGCATCCAGCGGCGATCAGCACTTCCAGCACCGCCAGCAGGTCGCCGCCGAACTCCGGGATGGCGAGCACGCCCACGCCGGCAATCCCGCATCCCAGGCCGAGGCCACGGCGCCAGCCCAGGGACTCCGCACCCTCAAGCCAGCGCGCGGCAAGCACCGTGAGGATCGGTGTTGCCGCCACCAGCAGGCCAGCCATTGAACTGCTGATCCGCAGCTCGCCATGCACGATCAGGCCTTGGGGCACCACCATCTCCACCAGCGCGAACACGAGCACCGGCCGCCAATGCTCGCGGACGGCTTTGAAGCCCGCCCCGCGCAGGGCAAACGGCAGCAGCACCAAGGCGCCGAGGGCAGAGCGGGCGAAGACGATGAAGGGCACGGAAACTTCCGCTACCGCCACCTTGATGAAAAGGTAGGGCAGTCCCCACAAGAAGCTCAGGAGCACGAACAAGGCGAGGCC
>JAFEEH010000045.1 GCA_018241185.1 Pseudomonadota bacterium
GATCTCGCGCGTGCGGATGCCGCTGCCCACCAGCACCGCGTCGGCCGCCGCGGCCTCGTCCAGCGAGGCCGTGGCCTCCAGGGTGACGCCGTTCATCGAGGTCACGCGGGCCGTTGGCGCGGCCAGCGTCACGCGCCAGCCGGGGCGTCGGATGCGCTTGAGCACGCCGAGCGCGATCAGCGAGTCGAGTTCGTTGAAGCCGTCGAAAGTGAGGATGGCGATGTGCATGGGCAACCCCGATTGCTATCGAAACAATAGCTGCCGCCGCCCGTCCTGCGGGCGCTGGCGGCCGATTTGGCTTGAAAGTCTCTTCGTCAGGCGGCCGCGAGCTGCTGCGTGATCTGCGCCGCCGTGCGGTGCGCCAGCGCCTCGCGCACCGTCGCGGCCAGGGCCGCGATCGCGGTGTCGATCTGCTCCACCGTCGCCGTCACGAAGGACAGGCGCAGCGTGCGCGTGTCGGGCTCGCCGGCGTAGAAGGGCGCGCCGGGCACGAAGGCCACGTTGCGCTCCACGGCCTGCGCCAGCAGCGGCGTGCTGTCGATGCCCTCGGGCATGCGCAGCCACAGGAACATACCGCCCTTGGGCACGTTGAACTCGACATCGAGCCCCTTCATGTCGCGCTGCAGGGCGCTCACCATCGCGTCGCGCTGCTGCTTGTACAGCGCGCGGATGGTGGGCACGTGGCGGTCCAGGAAGCCGTCCTTCATCACCGCCGACACCATTCGCTGCGTGAAGATCGGCGTGTGCAGGTCCACCGCCTGCTTGGCTTGCAGCAGCTTGGGGTAGATCGCCTTGGGCGCCACCAGGAAGCCCAGGCGCAGGCCGGGTGCGAGGATCTTGGAGAAGGAGCCCAGGTAGATGCAGCCCTCGGGGTTGCGCGCGGTGAGCGGCAGCGGCGGCGCCTCGTCGAACCACAGGTCGCCGTAGGGGTTGTCCTCCACGATCGGCAGGCCGGCGGCTTGCGCGGCGGCGCTCACGGCGGCGCGGCGCGCCTCGCTCATGGTGCGGCCGGTGGGGTTCTGGAAGTTGGGCAGCAGGTAGACGAAGCGTCCGCCTTCCGCTTTGGCCGTGAGGTCCTCGGGCAGCACGCCCTCGCTGTCGCTGGCCACGCTCACGGCCTGCGGCTCCATGGGGCTGAAGGCCTGCAGCGCGCCCAGGTAGGTGGGCGTTTCCACCAGCACCTTGCTGCCGGGGTCGAGCAACACCTTGGCGATCAGGTCCAGGCCCTGCTGCGAGCCGGTGGTGATCAGCACCTGGTCGGGGTTGACGTCCCAGGGCAGCATGTCGGCCACCGCGCGGCGCAGCGGCGCGTAGCCTTCGCTGGCGGCGTACTGCAGCGCGGCCTGGCCGTCGTTGGCCAGCACGTCGGCACAGGCCTGCGCGAAGGCGCTCACCGGGAAGGTCTTCGGCGAGGGCAGGCCGCCGGCCAGGCTGATCACGTTCGGCCGCTCGGTCACCTTGAGGATCTCGCGGATGGCCGAGGGATTCATTTTTTCCGCGCGTGCGGCGAGGGTCCACTTCATGTCGTCGTGCTCCTGGGATGTGCCGCCGTGGGCGGTGAAGAAGTCGGGGGTTGCGAGAGGCGTTTGCCCACCACCACCGTGGCGACCACGGCGGCGGCAAAGCCGAGGGTGACCGCGTCGAGCGGTTCGCCCAAAAGCGGGATGGCGGCGAGGATCGAGAGGAAGGGCTGCAGCAGCTGCGTCTGGCTCACGCGCAGCGCGCCGCCCATCGCCAGCCCGCGGTACCAGGCGAAGAAGCCCATCCACATCTAGAACACGCCCAGGTAGACGAAGCCGATCCATGCCGACGTGGCGACCGGCTGCGCGGGCCACAGGAGCGCCGTGGCCGGCAGCGTGAGCGGCAGCGCCATCACGCAGACCCAGCAGATCACGCGCTCGGCGCCCAGCGCGGGCGTGACCTGCGCGCCGTAGATGTAGCCGAAGGAGGCGGCGATGACGGCGCCCACCAGCAGCAGGTCGGCCCATTCGAAGCCGAAGCCGTGGCCTTGCTGATGCGCGCGCAGCAGCGAGAACGCCACCACCAGCGCGCTGCCCAGCACGGCGCAGACCCAGAAGCCCAGCCGCGCGCGCTGGTGCAGCACCCTGGCCGCGACCATGGCCGAGACCAGCGGCAGCAGCGCCGTGATGACGGCCGCGTGGCTGGCCGTGACCACGCGCAGCGCGTAGGCCAGCAGCAGCGGGTAGCCGATCGCGTTGCCCAGCACCGCCATGCCCAGCGGCTTCAACTGGTGGCGTTGTGGCAGCGGCGAGCGCGTGGCGAGCAGGAAGATCGCGGACAGCCCGCCCGCCAGCGCGGCGCGGCCCAGCGTGACGAACCAGGGGGACAGCTGCGGCTGCGTCGCCGTGCCCGTGGCCAGCCGGGTCATCGGCAACGTGATGGCGAAGATGGCGACGCCCAGCACGCCGAGCCACAGGCCGAGGGTCTCGCGTCGGGCATCCGGGTGGGCGGTGGTCATGCCTTCACCATCCAGGCGGCCGTGAGCACCAGCACCGCCGCCATGCAGCGGTTGAACCACAGCAACCGCCGGCCCTGCGCCAGCCAGGCTCGCAGCAGCGCGCCCACTGCGGCGTACGCGAGGTTGCTCGCAAAGGCGAAGACCAGCATCACGCCCAGCAGCACCGCCACGCGCTGCAGCGGCTCGGCCTGGCCGGCGACCCAGCCCGCAACCAGCGTGAGCGCGAGCAGCCAGGCCTTGATGTTGACGAACTGCAGGCCCACGCCCTGCCAGAAGCCCACCTGCATGCGCCCGGCGTCGGCCTGGCCGAGCTGGCCGCTTCTCGACAGCTTGAACGCCAGCCACAGCAGGTAGGCGATGCCCAGCGCCTTGATCGCCACGCGCACCGTGGGCGCGGCCGTGACGAGTGCGCCGACGCCACCCGCGCACAGCAGCAGCAGGGCGCTCCAGCCCACCGGCACCGCCACCACGAAGCGCATGGCGCGCTTGAGGCCGCCGTTGGCGGCCAGTGCGGTGGACAGCGTGGTGTTGGGCCCCGGCGAAAAACTCATCGCGGTGGCCAGCACCAGCAGCGCGGTGAATTCTTGCCAGTTCATGGACACAGACTCTAAACTCGCGACCATTACAGTACCAGTACAGATGATCGGACATGGTGCCTGTCTGTACTGCCCGGCGCACCGACACACATGCTGACCCGCACCTCCGCCCAGACCCTGACCGACCAGCTCGCCGAGCGCTTTGCCGAGCGCATCCGCAACCGGCTGATGGCGCCCGGCGCGCGGCTGCCCTCGGTGCGCGAGTGTGCGCGCCAGCAGGGCGTGAGCCCGCACACGGTGGTCGCGGCCTATGACCAGTTGCTCGCGCAGGGACTGGTCGAGGCCCGGCGCCAGCGCGGCTTTTACGTACGAAATGATGCCGCAACGCCCACGGGACGGGCGCTGCCAGCTATCAAAAGCGTAGCAGAGCCGGCGCAGCCCGTGACCACCCTGCTGGCGCGGGCGCCGGCCGATGCGAGCACGCTGATCCGTGGCATGTTCCACCGGCAGAGTGCCAAGCCGCAACCCGGCATGGGCGTGCTGCCGCCCGACTGGCTGGAAAGCACCTTCATGCCAACCGCGGTGCGCAAGGTCACCAGCGTGAAGGCGTTGCAGGAGTTCTCGCTGCAGTACGGCGATCCGGCGGGCGATGCGGGTCTGCGCGCCAGCCTCGTGAAGAAGCTGGCCGGTATCCAGTTGGAAATCGGCCCGGCGCAGGTCGTGACCACCGTCGGCGCCACCCATGCACTGGACATCGTCAGCCGAACGCTGCTGCGCGCGGGCGACCCGGTGATGGTCGAGGAGCCCGGCTGGGCCGTGGAGTTCGCGCGGCTCGAGGCGCTGGGCATGCGCGTGCTGCCCGTGCCGCGCCTGGCCGACGGACCCGACCTGGCGGTGATGCAGCGCTACTGCGAAGCGCACCAGCCCAAGCTCTTCGTCAGCGTGAGCGTGCTGCACAACCCCACCGGATACAGCCTCAGCCCGGCCGGCGCGCACCGCGTGCTGCAGCTGGCCAACCAGCACGACTTCCACATCGTCGAGGACGACACCTACAGTCACCTCGCGCCCGAGCACGCGACGCGGCTGTCGACGCTCGACGGCCTGCAACGCACCATCTACGTCAGCGGCTTCGCCAAGATCCTGGCGCCCAACTGGCGCATCGGCTTTTTGGCCGCCTCGCCGCCGCTGGTGGAGCGCCTGCTCGAGACCAAGCTGCTGGCCACGCTGACCACCCCTGCGCTCTTCGAGCGGGCGCTGGCCTGGTGCATCGACCAGGGCCAGTTGCGGCGCCATGTCGAGCGCATCCGCGTGCGTCTCGACGGCGCACGCAGCCGCGCGGTGAAGCTCGCGCTGGCGCACGGCTGCACGCTGGCTTCCGAGCCGGCGGGCCTGTTCGGCTGGATCGAGACCGGTGCGGACACCGACGCGCTCACGCAGCGCATGCTGGACGAGGGCTACCTCATCGCCCCGGGCTCGCTCTTCCACGCCCGCCGCCAGCCCACCACGCTGATGCGCATCAACTTCGCGACCACGCAGGACGCCACCTTCTGGAAGGTGTTCTGCCGCGTGCGCGACGGGCTCTAGCCGCGCGATACTGGCCCCGCGGCAACGCCGATCCGGACGGAGGCTTTCGTTGGCCAGGCTCGATCCCCTGAACACCTCGCGCTACTGGCATGCCCCCGTGGTGCCGGGCATGGACCTGTTGCACGCGGACTTCACCACGCACGAATACGCGCCGCATGCGCATCCCTCCTTCGTGGTCGCGGTGACCGAGGTGGGCGGTGCCGAGTTCAGGAGCCGCGGCCGCCCGGGTGTGGCCGAGCCGCAGGCGCTGCTGGTCTTCAACCCGTCCGAGCCCCATTCCGGGCGCATGGGCGGCAGTGCGCGCTGGCGATACCGCGCCTTCTACCTCGCGGAGCCCGGCATTCGGCATCTGATGGCGGCGCTGGGGCTGGACGAGGCCCGGCAATTCGAATCGAACGTCCTCGGCGATCGGGCCCTGATCGACGCCTTCCATGCGCTGCATCGCGCCTTCGATGCCGACCCCGGGCCGGACGACCCACTGGGGCGCGATGAACGCTTCGTGCACACCTTCGGCACGCTGTTCCAGCAGCACGCCAGGCAAGGGCGGCGCGTGCCGGCAGCGCCCGCCGGCGCTGCCGTGCTCGCGCCGGTGCTGGCACTGCTGCACGATGCTTTCGGCGAGCGGCTGAGCCTCGATCAGATGGCGGCCGCGGGCGGCCTGACGCCCTTCCAGCTCATCGGCGCGTTCAAGCGCACGACCGGGCTGACGCCTCACGCCTACCTGACGCAGTTGCGGCTGCGGGCTGCCATCCGCCACCTCGGCGCCGGGCAGCCACTGATCGACGCCGCCGTGGCGAGCGGCTTCTACGACCAGAGCGCGCTCACCCGGCACTTCAAGCGCACCTTCGGGATGACGCCGCTGCAGTACGTGCGCGCCAGGGCCGGCTGACGCCCGGGCGTCGGCAGCAGCGCCGCAATTTCCGCCAATACACCGCGCCGCCGGCGCTCTACCGTGCGGCCCAGGCGTCGGTCTTTTCCTTGCGCGGTCCGCAGACCGGCCGGGGCCGTCGCCAGGCCACGCACATGACCCCCACCCTCGCACGACCCGCCGCCTCGACCGGCAGCCTCTTTTCCTTCCTGGCGCTGTTGCTCGGCGCAGGGGCCTTGGCGCTGGGCGGCGTGTTCCTGCGGCACAGCGAGCTGCCGCCCACGGCCAGCGCGGTGTACCGGGTCGCCCTGGCCATTCCGGTGTTCTTCCTGCTCGACCGGCTGTCGGCGCGTGGCGAACCGGCCGGCGCGGCCGATGCGCCGGCAATTCCGGTCCGGCTCGTCCTGGTGGGCTTCATCTTCTCGGGCAACCTCGCGCTGTACCACTGGTCGATGACGCTGACCACGCTGGCCAATGCCAACCTGCTGGCCAACCTGGCGCCGATCTTCGTGGTGCTCGGCGCCCGGCTTTTTCTCGGCAAGCGCTTCAAGCCCGGCTTTTTGCTCGGCATGCTGTGTGCGCTGGCCGGTGCCTTCGTGCTGATCGGCCACCGGCTCGACTTCGGCTCCAGGCACATGGCCGGCAACCTGCTGGGCTTGCTGTCGGCGGTGTTCTACGGCGCCTACCTGCTGGCCGTGAGCCTCGTGCGCGCCCAGTGCCGGACGATGACCGTGATGGCCTGGAGCAGTGTCGGCACGCTGATCGTGCTGCTGCCGCTGACCCTCGCACGCGGCGAATCGCTGGTGCCGCAGACGCTGCACGGCGTGCTGATGCTGGTGGCGCTGGCCCTGGTGTCGCACGTCGGCGGGCAGGGCCTGATTGCCTATGCGCTGGCCCGGCTGCCGGCCGCGCTGTCCTCGATCACCCTGCTGGTGCAGCCCGTCATCGCCACCGTGCTGGGCGGCTGGCTGTTCCACGAATACCTCAGCCCCGTCGAATTCGCCGGGGCCGTGGTCATCCTCGCCGGCATCGTGATCGCCCGGCGTTTTTCATGAGTGGGCCGCCCGGCCCCCACGAGGAAAAAAAGATGTCTCCCTATCTGTGCCACATCGAACCGGACTGCCTGCGCTTCGAGGCCCGCGTGGTCGCTCGGCGGCCCGATGCCGTGCTGCTCGACCGGTCGTTCTTCTACCCCGGCGGCGGCGGCCAGCTGGCCGACCGCGGCACGCTCGCATGGGGAGGCGGCGGCACTGTGAGGATCGACCGGATCGAGATGCAGGGCGCCAACGCCTGGCACTGCTTCGACGCCGCCGACACGGGCCGGGTGCCCGACGACCGTGTCGTCGCGGACGTGGACGCGGACTTCCGCTTCCTGATGAGCCAGCTGCACACGGGCCTGCACCTGCTGAACGCGCTGGTCTACCAGCGCTTCGAGGGCTCGCTGGTGACCGGCGTGCAGATGGCGGCCGACGGCACGGCCCGCATCGACTTCGACCTGCCCGCAGCGGACAACAACGCGCTGCGCGC
>JAFEEH010000046.1 GCA_018241185.1 Pseudomonadota bacterium
ACCGTGCCCGCGTGGGAAAACGAGGCCGACGCCGCCGCCATCCTCTCGTCCAGCCGGCCGGGGCCGGACGACATCACCCAGCTGATCTACACCTCGGGCACCACCGGCGAGCCCAAGGGCGTGATGCACAGCGCCAACACGCTGATGGCCAACATCCGCCCGTATGCCGAGCGCTTGCACCTCGGGGCAGACGACGTGGTGCTGATGGCATCGCCCATGGCGCACCAGACGGGCTTCATGTACGGCCTGCTGATGCCGATCATGCTGCGCGCCTCGGCCGTGCTGCTGGACGTGTGGGACGCCGCGCGCGCCGCGCAGATCGTGCGCGAGGAAGGCGTCACCTTCACGATGGCCTCCACGCCCTTTCTCACCGACCTCACGCGCCAGGTGCGCGAGAGCGGCGAGCCGGTACCGACGCTGCGCACCTTCCTGTGCGCGGGCGCGCCCATACCGGGCCCCGTGGTGGAGCAGGCGCGCGACGCGCTGGGCACCAAGATCGTGTCGGCCTGGGGCATGACCGAGAACGGCGCCGTCACGCTGATCCGCCTGGAGGACGACGACGAGCGCGCCTTCACCACCGACGGCTGCCCGCTGCGCGGGGTGGAGCTGAAGATCGCCGACGAGACCGGCACCGAGCTGCCGCGTGGCGAATCCGGCCGCCTGCTGGTGCGCGCGGCTTCCAACTTCGGCGGCTACCTCAAGCGCCCGCAGTGGAACGGCACCGATGCCGAAGGCTGGTTCGACACCGGCGACCTCGCGCGCATGGATGCGGGCGGCTACATCCGCATCAGCGGGCGCAGCAAGGACGTGATCATCCGTGGCGGCGAGAACATCCCCGTCTTCGAGATCGAGTCGCTGCTGTACCGGCACCCGGCCATCGCGCAGGTGGCCATCGTCGCCTACCCCGACGAGCGGCTGGGCGAGCGCGCCTGCGCGGTGGTGGTGGCCAAGGCCGGCCAGTCCATCGACCTGCCGGAGGTGGTGCGGTTCCTCAAGGAGCAGAAGGTGGCGGTGCAGTACATCCCCGAGCGCTTGATGGTGCGCGAGAGCATGCCGGCCACGCCTGCCGGAAAGATCCAGAAGTTCAAGCTGCGCGAGCTGGTCGCTGCAGGCTAAGAACCACGGCACGGACCGTGCCCGACGACAAGCAGGAGACAAGTCCATGATCGCAAGCATCCCTCGCCGCGCGATGTGCGCCGGCGTCTTCGGCATCGCGTTCGCCGCCCTCGCCGCAACGGCCACGGCGCAGAACGCCTGGCCCGCCAAACCCATCCGCGTGGTGGTGGGCTTCGCGCCCGGCGGCAGCACCGACGTGATGGCGCGCATCGCCGCCCAGTCGCTCACCGAATCGCTGGGCCAGCCCGTGCTCATCGACAACAAGCCCGGCGCCAGCGGCAACATCGCGGCCTCGGAGGTGGCGCGTGCGGCCTCGGACGGCCACACCTTCCTCATCGCGCCGACTTCGGTGGAAACAGCCAACCCCTGGCTGTTCAAGTCGAGCGTGCTGCCCTCGCGCGACCTCGCGCCGGTGGGCAGCATCGGCAAGACCCAGATGTACCTGGTGGCCAAGCCGCAGATCCAGGCCACCGACGTGCGCGAACTGGTGGCGCTGGCCAAGGCCAGGCCGGGATCGCTCTCGTACGCCTCGGCCGGCAGCGGCACGCCGCCGCACCTGGCCTGCGAACTCTTCAAGCAGGCCAGCGGCACCTACATCACGCACATTCCGTACCGCGGTGCGGCGCCGGCGCTGCAGGACGTGATGGCGGGCCAGGCCGATTTCGTCTGCGACCCCGGCATCGCGTTCCCGCACATCCGCAGCGGCAAGGTCAAGCTGCTGGGCGTGGTCAGCGCCAAGCGCTCGCCTTTCTTCCCCGAGGTGCCCACGGTGGGCGAGCAGGGCGTGCAGGGCGCCGACCTGGACATCTGGTTCGGCATGTGGGCGCCCAAGGGCACGCCGCCGGAGGTGCTGGCACGCATGAACCGCGACCTGGCGAGGGCGCTCGCGCTGCCGTCGACCCGGCAGCGGTACGGCGACCTGGGTGCCGAGCCGGTGGCGATGGAGACGGCCGAGTTCCGCAGCCTGCTCGATCGCGAGGGCAAGCAATTGGCCACCCTGATCCGCGAGCAGAAGATCGCTGCGGAATGAAGGCCATGCGCAGATGACGAGGCTGCGTGCGGCCATCCGGCGCTGCACCACGCCGGGCGGTCTTGACGAATCCGTGGGCCTGCCGGCCGTCGTGCAGCGGAGCCGCGCCGCGCCCGTTCCCGAGATCGTCACGTTCGTGACCAATTTGGCCGCAACGCCCGCTGGACGGGCGCTGGCGGCCGATTGCACTTTCGCCTTCTCGGTTCTCAGGCCAGGTTCGACTGCCACGCCAGCGTCGCTGCCGCGAGGTCTTCCAGCGCAGTGCCCACGGCCTTGAACACCGTGCGCTCGTGCGCGTCGTGCCGCCCGCTGCGTTCGCCACGGCACAGCTGCGACAGGGTGGCGTGCACCCCGTCCGGCGCGAGCAGGCCGGCCGCGATCGCATCGAGCAGGTCGCCCGCCTTGCGCAGGGCCTCGTCGGTGTCGATGCACACGCGCGCGCCACCGCCGAAGCAGGCAGGGTCGGCTTCCTTCATCTGCGGCGTGAAGCTGCCGATCAGGTCCAGGTGCGAGCCCGGTGCTAGCCAGGCGCCGCGGACCAGCGGCACCGCGGCCAACGTCGCGCAGCTCACGATGTCGGCCGTGCGCACGGCGGCTTCCAGGTCGGCGACGGCCTGTGCCGCCACGCCCTCGGCCCGCCACTGCGCGGCCAGTTCTTGCGCGCCTTCGGGTCGGTGGTTCCACACCAGCACGCGGTCGATGCCGGGACGTACGCAGCGGATGGCCTCCGGCAGCAGGCGGGCGATGCGCCCGCAGCCCAGCACCAGCAGCACCCGCGCATCCGGCCGCGCCAGGAAGGACGCACCGAGCGCCGCCGCGGCGGCGGTGCGCCTCGCCGTGATCTCGTTGCCGTCCATCAGCGCCAGCGGCACGCCGGTGGTGGCGTCGTACAGCATGTAGGTCGCGTGCAGGCCGGGCAGGCCACGCGCGCTGTTGGCCGGAAAGATGTTGATCGTCTTGATGCCGAGGTACGCATCGCTCCATGCCGGCATGACCAGCACCGTGCCGGCATGGGCCGTGTCCTGGCCGAGCGTGTGGACGTGCCGCGCCGGCACGGAGGTGCCGTGCGACGCGAAGGCTGCACGCAGCGCGGGGAGGAGCGCATCGAAGGGCAGGGCGGTGCGCAGGGCTGCGGCGTCGAAGGTCTGCATGGGCCCAGTATGGGGCGGCCGCCCGCCCACCCGTGCACGGGCCGGGCGCGGTGCTAGGGACAACCCCTACGTAGTACCCACGGCGCGCGGGTCAGACGGCGATCAGGGATGAAAGCTGACCATCACCGGACTTTCCATCGCGCGAGTCCTTGACCGGCCGCATCTATTTCATGATCGACAAAAATCTAGCAAGAGGCATATTCATCCTGCTGTTCGCCATCCTCTTCGGCGTGCCGGCAGTGCTGAACTACCCCATCGGCCACTTCGCCCGCGGCGGGCCGGGCCTGTTCCCCACCATGGTCTCGGTCCTGCTGGGCATGATCGGGATCGCGATGATCGTGCGCTCGCGCTTCGTCAAGAGCGAGCCGCTGTCGCTGAACGTGAAGAACATCGCGATCATCGTCGGCAGCCTGTGCGCGTTTGCCATCATCTCCGAACACGTGAACATGATCGTCGGCATCGTCGCGATGGTGTTCATCGCGGCGATCGCCGGGACCAACTACTCGTGGCTGCGCAACGTGAAAATCTCCGTCGCGCTGGTGCTCATCGCCTTTGGATTCCAGAGGCTGCTGGGCTTGAATCTGCCGCTGTATTGAGGTCCGGGCCATGGAAGCACTCCACAACCTCGCCTTCGGCTTCGAGCACGCGCTCACGCTGCACAACCTGATGTACTGCGCCATCGGGTGCATCGTCGGCACCCTGGTCGGGCTGCTGCCCGGCCTGGGGCCGCTGGCCACCATCAGCGTGCTGCTGCCGCTGACCTATTCGATCGACACCACCAGCTCGCTGATCATGCTGGCCGGCATCTACTACGGGGCCCAGTACGGCGACAGCGTCAGTGCGATCACGATGAAGATGCCGCATGCCAGCAGCATCGTGGCGTGTATCGACGGGTACGCGATGACGCTCAAGGGGAAGACGGGCCTGGCCCTGTTCACGGCGGGGGTCTCCAGCTTCATCGGCGGCACGGTCGCCATCGTGGTGCTGGTGTTCCTTGCGCCCAAGCTGGGCGAAGTGGCCTTCCTCTTCGGGCCGGCCGACTACTGCGCCCTGATGATGGTGGGCTTCTTCTGCGTGAGCTTCGTGACCACGGGCAGCCTGCTCAACGGTCTCGCGATGTGCCTGGTCGGTGTTCTGTTGGGCCAGATCGGCACCGACGTGAACAGCGGCATGCAGCGCTACACGATGGATCTGCCGTTCCTGGCCGACGGCGTGAGCCTCGTGAGCATTGCGCTGGGCTGTTTCGGGATTGCGGAGATCACCAAGAACCTCGATTCGAGGCAGGAGCGTTCGCCCTTCAACGGGCAGATCAAGCTGCTGCCCACCTGGCCCGAGTTCAAGCGCATCTGGCCGAGCGCACTGCGCGGCAGCCTGGTCGGCTCGCTGATCGGCGTGCTCCCCGGCGGCGGCGCTGCCATCGCCCAGTTCGCGGCCTACGCGCTGGACAAGAAGGTCAGCAAGTACCGCCACGAGATCGGCACCGGCTGCATCGAGGGCGTGGCCGGCCAGGCCGCGGCAGACGAGGCGGCTGCGCGTACCAGCTTCATTCCGCTGATGAGCATCGGCATCCCGGAGAACCCGGTGATGGCCCTGATGATGGCGGCATTCATCATCAAGGGCATTCAGCCCGGCCCGAACATGATCGCGGGTCACCCCGAGATCTTCTGGGGCCTGGTGGCGAGCATGTGGGTGGGCGGCTGCTTCCTGCTGGTGCTGAACGTGCCGCTGGTGCGCTACCTGCTGTCGATCTTCAAGATCCCGTACAACGTGCTGTTCCCGGGCATCCTGTTCTTCTGCTGCATCGGCACCTACAGCGTGAACAACAACCTCGATGACCTGTACATCACGGCGTTGTTCGGCATCCTGGGCTTCGTCTTCATGCGATTGAAGCTGGATTCGGCGCCGCTGATGCTCGGCTTCATCCTCGGGCCGATGCTCGAAGAGAACTTCCGCCGCGCGATGCTGATCAGCCGGGGCAGCTTCGGCGTCTTCGTGCAACGTCCGATCAGCGCCACGCTGCTGGGCCTGGTCGCGATCTTCATCGTCTGGCAGTTCATCGCCTTCGTGCTGGATTCGCGCAAGCGCCGCGGCATGCCACCGGTGGAGCCCGAACCGGCACTCGAGTCGCACTGACACCGAAACGCGCCCCACGGGGGCTCGACAACAAGGCTGGTCGCTTCGGCGGCCGGCCTTTTCTTTTGGTGCGTACTTCAGCGCACCAGCGCCTCGTAGGCCGCCCGCGTGTGCGGCGACACCGAGTCCAGCACCTGCTGGTAGGGCGTCTGGTGGCGCGACAGCAGGCGTGCCGAAGCCACCGTCTTCGAGCGGCAGAACCAGTGGCAGGTGTGCTGCATCAGGTACAGCTCGGCGGTCATCATGTAGGCCTTGGACTTGGGCGGCAGATCGAGCGCGTTGCTGGCGCTCGCTTCGATGCCGCGCGCGTGCACGGCGAACACCTTGCGCGCATCGAAGAGCCGATGGCCCGGCAGCAGCGGCTGCGCGTAGGGGATGGCGAAGGGCAGTTTGCTCACCTGTGCCAGCGGGGCTTCGATCTTCGAGAAGTCGGCCACGAAACTGTTGAACTGGTTTGCCAGCGCCTGCTCGGTGCCCTGCAGCACGCCCCACACCTGCTCGCGCCGCTCGGCGTCCTTCTCGTCGAGCCAGCGCAGGTAGCCTTCGGTGAGGTTCTCCATCAGCTGCTCGATCTGGTATTTGCCCAGCGCACTGCCGAGCAGGGCGATGCGCCGCTGCTGCTCGCGGTTCTTGAGGATGTAGGCACCGAGGATGGCGAAGGCCATCAGGGCTAGAAATTCCATGGAAGGCTCGGCCGGTGGATGGGAAGGCAGGGGTCGCCAGTGTAGGCAGGCGGCCCCCGGCCAATGGCCGATTGCCACTTTCGTATCCATTCCGGGCGCTCCCCGCGCGCTGCAAGTGCCGCATTGCGCTGTTGTCCTGCAATTGCAGGGCCCATCGGTGTCCATAGTGGGGCCGCCGTTGATACAGTGCCGAGCCCAGGGAGTCTTGCGCGCCATGCGCGCCTGTCGAGCGGGTGTGTCCCGCCATTGTCTTTGCCATGCCGACTCCTTCGTCGCCCGAGTGGACGCTCGAGGCCACCACGCCACCGGCCACTGCGCCATCGTCTTCTGCCTTCGTGTGGCCCCGTCCGCCCGGCGGGCTGTATCCGCCCGCACAGCCGCTCGACGAGCCTCGCTCGTGCGAGATCATCGGCCTCAACGGCACACGTGTGGAAGGCCGGATCAGCGCCTTCGATCCTGCGGCGGGGACGGTGGACGTGCAGTTGCAGCGCGGGCGCAGCCCGCTGGCCTTGCGCTTCGACCAGTTCCGTGCGCTGACGCTGGTCGAGCGGGTCGAGCCGCTGTCGCCGCCCGCGTTCGTGTCTGCCGACGGCGAGCGGCTCATGCCCGGCACCGCCAAGGTCCGGGTCCGGCTCGGCAAGGCCGCCGTGCTGAACTGCCGCACGGTGGGGCAGGTGGAGACGGCCCATGGCCTGTTCCTTTTCCCGACCGTCGGCGGTGCCGGCGCGGTGCACTGCACCTTCGTCCCGCGCGTGGCCTACGACCGCATCGAGCGGGAGCCGTTGGCGCCGGAGCCCGACGAGGCGCTCCCCGTCGACGACGGGCTCGACGATGCTTCTCTCGCGGCTCCTGGCAACGGGGCGATAGATGCGCCGCGCCTGTCGCAGACGGTGCTCACGCGCGAGGCCCTCGTGGAGGCGCTGGATTTCCAGGCGCGCATGCCCATCGTGCGCATCGGCGAGGCGCTGCAGGCGCTCGGCATGGTCAGTGCGCAGGAACTCAAGGAAGCGCTGGTGCAACAGCGCGAGGAGGGTGGCCTGCCCCTGGGCGAGGTGCTGGTCCGCCGCGGCACGGTGTCGCGCGCCGACCTGCAGACGGCGTTGACGCGCAAGATGGGCTACCCGCTGGTCGACCTCGAGCGCTACGAACCCGAGGCCGAGGCGCTGCGCAAGCTGAGCTACCCGGCGGCGCAGCGCTTGCAGGTCATGCCGCTGGCCATCGTCGAAGGCCGCCTGGTCGTGGCCCTCGACGACCCGGCCAACCGGCGCCCGGCGCTGGACGAAGTCGAGTTCAGCGCGCAGATGAAGCTCGCGCCGGTGCTGGGGCAGTGCCGCGATCTCGACCGCGTGCTGCATCAGGCCTACGACAAGATCGGCGCCGCCGGCGATGGTCGTGGCAACGCGGCGCTGGCACCGATCGATTTCGACCCGGGCGACACCAGCGCGCTGCTGCAGACGCTGGAGAAGGAGGGTCAGCACGATCGTGACGTGTCCGAGGACGCACAGATCGAGCAATCCGACAATTCGCTCGTGCGCATGATCAACCGCATGGTGGTGGAGGCGCATGCCGAGGGTGTGTCGGACATCCACATCGAAAGCTACCCCGGGCGCGAGAAGATCCGCATCCGCTTTCGCAAGGACGGCATCCTGCGCACCTACCTCGAACTGCCGTCGAACTATCGCAACGCCATGATCGCGCGCATCAAGATCATGGCCGAGCTGGACATCAGCGAACGGCGCAAGCCCCAGGACGGGAAGATCAACTTTGCACGCTTCTCGCCGCAGCATCGCATCGAACTGCGCGTGGCCTCGATTCCCACCAACAACGGGCTCGAGGACGTGGTGATGCGCATCCTGGCCTCGGCGCGTCCGCTGCCCTTGGACCGGCTGGGCCTGACGCCGTCCAACTTCGAGCGGCTGCGCAGCGCCATCGAGCGGCCCTATGGCATGGTGCTGTGCGTGGGGCCCACCGGCTCGGGCAAGACCACCACGCTGCATTCGGCATTGAGCCACCTGAACACGCCGGAGCGCAAGATCTGGACGGCCGAGGACCCGATCGAGATCACGCAGCCGGGCCTGCGCCAGGTGCAGGTCAACCCGCGCATCGAGTGGACCTTCGCCAAGGCGCTGCGCTCCTTCCTGCGCGCCGACCCGGACGTCGTCATGGTCGGCGAGATCCGCGACGAGGAGACGGCCAAGGTGGCCATCGAAGCCTCGCTGACGGGCCACCTGGTGATGTCGACGCTGCACACCAACAGTGCCCCCGAGACGGTGACGCGGCTGCTCGACATGGGCATGGACCCGTTCAACTTCGCGGATTCGCTGCTGGCGGTGCTGGCACAGCGGCTCGTGCGGCGCCTGTGTCCGGATTGCCTCACGCACCGACCGGCCACCGACGAGGAGATCGCCGAGTTGCTGGACGACTACGTGCACGCCTATCCCGCCGACAACGCACCCGAGTCGCGCGAAGCGGTGCTTTCGCGCTGGTTGGGGCGGCACGCGCGGGACGGGCGCCTGCAGATGCATTCGAGCCCTGGCTGCGCCGCCTGCGCAGACACCGGTTTCCGCGGCCGCGTGGGCCTGCACGAACTGATGCTCGTCTCACGCGAACTGCGCCACCTCGTCCAGACCGGCGCGCGCGCCGAGGTCCTGCAGGCGACGGCCCTGCGCGAGGGCATGCGCACCTTGCGACAGGATGGCATCGAGAAGGTGCTCGCGGGCCAGACCACCATCGAGGAAGTGCGCGCCACGAGCAACGTGTGAGCGTGTCCCGCGCCAAGACTTGCTCAGTCGGCGCGCGGCGCACGCCGCTGCCACAGCGGCGCCTGTTCGTAGCCTTTCAGCCAGGGCAGAAACTCCTCGGGCAGCATCGGCGGCGCGATCGCGAAGCCCTGGCCGAGATCGCAGCCCAGGGCCAGCAGGCACTCGCCCTGGGCGGCCGATTCCACGCCTTCGGCCACCACCGCCAGGCCCAGCTCTTTCGCCATCGCCACCAGGTGGCGCACGATGGCGGTGTCCACGGCGCTGTGCGGCAGGCCGGCAATGAAAGCGCGGTCGAGCTTGATCGCGGACGCCGGCAGCCGGCTGAGCCAGGCCAGCGCACTGTGGCCCGCGCCGAAATCGTCCAGCGCCACGCCGGCGCCTGCACCGCGGCAGGCGTCGATGCGCCGAGCCGCCAGGTCGAAGTCATCGATGACGCTGGACTCGAGCAGTTCGAGTTCCAGGCTGGCGGAAGGCGCCTGCGCCAACGCCTCCAGATGGGCATGGAGCAGTACCGGCCACTGTGCGTCGAGCAACTGCGGCGCACCGACATTCACGCCGACGCGCAGCCCGTGCCCCTGTGCATGCCAGGCGACCGCGCACTGCACCGCCCGGCCGAGGGCCCAGTCGGCAAGGGCCAGGCCGCACGTCGCGTCGCCGTCCAGTGCGCCGAGGAAATCCTCGGGCTTCAGCAGCCCATGGCGGGGGTGCTGCCAGCGGCACAGCGCTTCGGCACCGACCACGCGCCCGCGACGCAGGTCGACCTGTGGCTGGAACTCGAGGAAGAGTTCGCCGCGCTGCAGGGCCTGCGTCAGTTCGTCGCGCAGGCCGACGTGGGCGCGGCTGGAATTCATGCAACGCTGCGCGGCCCGGCGGGCATGTCGTAGTGGCGCGCCTTGTCGACATACATGGCACGGTCGGCCCGCTGCAGGGCGGCCTCGAGCGACTCGCCGGCGAGGCAGGTCGCCGCGCCGACGGCGAAGCTCAGGTGGTGGCCGCTGGTGCCGACGTAGAACTGGTTGTTCATGTCGAGCAAGGACTGGAGGCGTTCGCGCGCTGCCGCCACGCCCCGCTCGTCGGTACCGGGCATCAGCACGGCGAACTCGTCGCCACCCACGCGCGCCGCGCACGACGGAGCGTCGACCACCTTGGACAGCACCTCGCCAGCACGGCGCAGCAGGGCGTCGCCCGCGGCGTGGCCGACTTCGTCGTTGACCCGCTTCAGGCCGTTCATGTCGATGGCCAGCACCGACACCGGCCACGGGCCCTTGCGCGCGAGGCGCTTGATCTCTTCGGAGTAGTAGGTCCGGTTGCGCAGCTTGGTCAGCACGTCGTGCGTGCCCAGGTACTCCAGGTACGCCTCGGCGCGCTTGCGCGCAGTGATGTCGACCAGCGAGACCAGCACCAGGTCCCATTGGGCGAGGTGCTCCTGCAGCACGGCGAACTGCATGTAGATGTGGATCGGCTCGCCACCCAGGCTGTAGTTCAGCACCTCGCGCTGCTGCAGCGTCTTGCCGTCCCACAGGTCGCGCAACTGCTCGGCGAAGGAGTCTTCCATTTCGTCGCGGAAGATGTGCGGCAGGTTGCGAAGGAGGTGCTGCTTGTCGGTGGCGCCGAACATGCGCAGCGTTTCTTCGTTCACGTCGAGCACGCGGATTTCCTGCATGCAGCGGTTGATGAAGTCCGGATGCACCTTCAGGAATGTGCCGAAGTCCTGGATGCCCTGCGCACGCACGCCGTCCAGCAGCTGCTTGATGGCGCTGAAGTCTTCCACCCACAGCGACACGGGCGAACGCTCGAACAGGCCGCGCGCATAGTTGGCCGTGGCGTCGCGCGCGGCCTCGGCCCGCACGCGCTCGGAGATGTCGTCGAGGGAGACGAGCACGCGGTCCCAGCGGGCCTCGTGACCGGGCAGCACGCGGATGCGCACGTGCACGTCCAGCCGCCGGCCGTCGAGCGAGTAGTTCACCGTCTGGTTGTCGAAATCGAGGTTGCCGTGCCACAGCTGCGTCAGCTCGTAGAGCACCGGCTCGGCCATCTCGCCGCGAAACACTTCGCCCAGCCGGCCGACCAGCTCGTCCTGGCTCGCCGCGCCCAGCAGCCGCAGGGTCTGGCGGTTGACCTGCACCACCTTGAGTTCGGCCATGCACCGGGAGACGCGCGCAGGGTCGGCCTTCAGGTGCGCGCGGATGTCGTCCACGCCCTCGGCGCGCCAGCGGTCGAACAAGGCCTTCAGGCCGCTCCAGTCCTCGAGCCACAGCGAGACGGGCGCGAGGTCGAACATGGAACGGTGGTCGTCGGAGGGCAACATGGCGGGGACGGGCGTGAGTCGCAGGCGCGTGCTCGGTGCCGCGCCGTGGGCCGGCCTGAGGCCGGTCGTGACTCCCTGTGACGCAGGGATGCTAGCAGTGCGGCGCTCGACGCCACGCCCCGGTGCACGGGCTGCGCGCCTCTCGCTGTCGAATGAGTACTTTCCTCTGATGTTGGCGCCTTGCATCGGCCAAACGGACGACATGTCCGGTTACCGCGACAATCGCGACGGTCGGCACGTGGTGTGCCGGCCCCACAAAGTGCCACGAGGCCCATGATCCCGACCTTGCGCAGATTCGTCCGGCCGTTCGCGCGGACCCTGACCTTGTGCGTGCCGCTGCTGGTCGGTGGCCTGGCGCAGGCGGCGTCGCCGGCACCGGAGCTGCGCCTGCGCGTCGTGGGGGGCCTGGCCGGCATCAGCCAGTACACGCGGCACGAGCGGCGCTTCTGGGCCGAAGACCTCGCACGGCTCAGCGGCGGGCGCTACAGCGCCAGCATCGTCCCTTTCAACGAGGCGGGCCTGCCGGCGCAAGACATGCTCAATCTCATCCGCCTGGGCGTGATTCCGATCGGCACCGTGCTGTTGAGCCAGGCGGCGGTGGAGGATCCGGACCTCGGCCTGGCCGACATGGCAGGCCAGAACCCCGACGTCGCCACCCTTCGCCGCACGCTCGAGGCCCTGCGGCCGTCGATGGCCCAGATCCTGCACGAACGCTTCGGTGCGCGCCTGCTGGCTGTCTACATCTATCCGGCGCAGATGCTGTTCTGCCAACGGCCCGTGGGGCACCTGGCCGACCTGGCCGGTCGGCGGGTGCGTGTCTCGGGCATGAGCCAGGCGGATTTCGTGCAGGCGCTGAAGGCGACGCCCGTGTTCACGGAGTTCGCCGACATCGTGGCCAATGTGCAGGCCGGCAATGCGGAATGTGCGGTGACGGGTTCGATGTCCGGGCACACCCTGGGCCTGGACCGCGTGACGCGCTCGCTTTTCACCATGCCGATCTCGTGGGGTCTCGCGCTGGCGGTCGTCAACGAACAGAGCTGGCAGTCCTACCCCTCCGAGCTGCAGGCGCTGATCGAGGCACAGATGCCCAAGCTCGAGGCTGCCGTGTGGGCCGAATCGGCCCGCGAGACCGACGTCGGCGTGGCCTGCAGCACGGGCGCCGAGGGTTGCGACCGCAAGCGAAAAGGCAGCATGGTCGCGACCCGGCCCACGGCGGACGACGAAGCGCGCCGGCGAGAGATCTTCGCGCGCCGTGTGGTGCCTGCGTGGATGAAACGCTGCGGCGCCCAATGCGTGGCGCTGTGGAACCGGACGCTGGCCGCGCAGGCCGGCGTACGCGCACAAGGACCCGAATAATCCGATGAGTCGCAACCTGCCCCTGCGTGTCAGCGCGGCGCTGTATGGCGGCGCAGCCGCGCTCGTGGTGGCCGTGGTCGTGGCCGCCGTGGCGATGATCTGGCAGATGCGCGAGAGCGCGCTGGCCGACACGGAGGGACAGGCCACGCGCTTCGCCAGTGGCGCGGAGGCGGCGATCAACCGCAGCCTGGTGGGCGCCGACGTCTTGCTGGCCAGCCTGGGTGCGCTGCTCGGCGACAGCACCGTCGAGCAGGCGCAGGGCGAGCCAACGCGTGGCCGCATCACGGCGGTGATGCGTGAAATGGCGCGCCAGAGCCTGCTGGTGCGGCAGTTCGCGCTGGTGCGGGCTGATGGCCGTGTCCTTGCGCCCACCACGGCCCAGGGCATGGCGACACCCCTGGAGCTGCCCGAGGGCTTCGTGCGTGAAGTGCTTGCGCTGCCGGTGTCGAGTCTGCAGGTGAGCGAACCGCGCGTGAGCCCGGTGAGCAGCCAGCGCGTGCTCTACCTCGCGCGTGCCCTCGTCCTGCACGACGGCACGCGGCTCGTTGCCGTGGCCGAGGTGCCCGTGTCCACCTTCACCACCATCCTCACGCAGGGCGCCGACATCGCCGGGCTGGAGGTGACGCTGGAGCGCAGCGGCGGTGCCGTGCTCGCCAGCATGCCGCCGCGCGACGATCCGGCTGTGCGGGCAGCGCGGCCACCGCTGGACGAGCGCGACGCCGATGGCCACCCGAAGTTCATGGCTTCGCGCCTGACCGGCGTGCCGGCCGTGGTGGTCTACCGGCCGACGCTGCACCGGAACCTGCTGGTCGTGGCCGGCATCCCGCTGAACGTGGCGCTGGCCGACTGGCAGGTGCGGAGGGATTTCATCATCGGCGTGTCCATCGTGCTGGTGCTGATGGTGCTGGCCGTGGCGGCCTTTGCGCTGCACCAGCTGCGCCGGCAATGGTGGCACCGCGCCAACCTGCAGCGGTCGAAGGCCACACTCGACCAGGCGCTCGATGCGATGAGCGACGGCTTCGTGCTGCTCGATGCGAAGGGCCGTGCACAGGTATGGAACCAGCGGCTGCTGGACCTGTTCCCGGGCGTGGAGCCGCTCGTCGGCAGCGAGGCGGTGTTCCAGTTGCCGGGCGATGACCCTGCGCGCGCAGCGGGCGGGGCGGTGGGACTGGCGGACGGCGAGTACGAACTGCGTCTTGCCGACGGCCGCCGCATCGTGGCGATGCGCAGTCCCACGCCCGATGGCGGGCAGGTCTGCGTGTTCCGCGACGTGACGGAACGCCTGCGCCAGATTGCCGAAGTGGTGGAGGGGCGCGCCCAGTTGCAGGCCACGCTCGATGCCGTGCCGGACGCGATGCTGGAGGTGGGGCTGGACGGCCATTGCCACCGCTATCACCCGCCGCGCACCGCGTCGGCCACCGCACCGATTCCGGGTGACCCGGTCGGGCGCACGCTGGCCGAGCTGTTCGCACCCGACGCGGCGAGCCAGATCATGAATGCGCTTCGCGAGGCCTATCAGCAGGGCCTCTCGGCAGGCCAGCAGATCGAGCGCCGGGCCGAGCACGGTACGGCGTGGTTCGAGCTTTCTGTGTCGCGCTTGGACGTGGGTGAGGGACAGGACGCGCGCTTCATCGTCATGCTGCGCGACATCACCGAGCACAAGGCGGCGGCGCAGGAGATCGAGCACCTCGCCTTCTACGACCCGCTCACCGGTCTGCCCAACCGACGGTTGCTGCTGCACCGGCTGCAGGCCGTGGTCGAGAACAACGCCCATCGCGGCAGGCAAGGGGCGCTGCTGTTCCTCGACCTCGACCATTTCAAGACGCTCAACGATGCGCACGGCCAAGCCATGGGCGACGTGCTCCTGCGCCAAGTGGCGGACCGGCTGCGCGGGCTGCTCGGCATGGGCGACACGGTGGCGCGGCTGGGTGGGGACGAGTTCGTGATCCTGGTCGACAACCTCGGCATCGACCCGGTCCGCGCTGCGGTGCAGACCCAGGCCTTCGGCGAAGGCATTCTGGCCGACCTGGGCAGGCCCTATCAGCTGGGCAGCTACACCTACCATGGCACCACGAGCATCGGAGCGACGGTATTCGGTGACCGGCCGCAGTCGCTGGACGAACTGCTCAAGCAGGCCGACATCGCCATGTTCCACGCCAAGGAGGCCGGGGGCAACGGGCTGCGCTTCTTCGAGGCGCCGATGCAGACCACCATCACGGCGCGCGCCACTCTCGAGAACGAGCTGCACGCCGCCCTCAAGGGCCACCAGTTCACACTGCACTACCAGCGCCAGGTCGCCGCCGCCGGCGAGATCACCGGTGCCGAGGTGCTGATCCGCTGGCGCCATCCGCACCGCGGCCTGATCCCGCCTGCGGCCTTCATCGATGTGGCAGAGGGCACCGGGCTCATCGTGCCCATCGGCATCTGGGTGCTGGAGCAGGCCTGCCGCCAGCTGGAGCAGTGGAGCCACCATCCACGGCGGCGCCACCTGCAGCTGGCCGTCAACGTGAGCGCGCGGCAGTTCCAGCGCGAGGACTTCGCCGACCAGGTGCGCGAGGTCTTCATCCGCACCGGAGCGGATCCTTCGCGGCTCAAGCTCGAGCTGACCGAGAGCCTGCTGCAGGACAAGGTCGAGGAGACGATCCGCAAGATGAAATCGCTCGCCGCCATCGGCATCCGCTTCGCGATGGACGACTTCGGCACCGGCTACTCGTCCCTGTCGTACATGGCGCAACTGCCGCTGCACCAGGTCAAGATCGACAAATTCTTCGTCAGCGGCATCGGCAACAATCCCAAGATCGAGCTGCTGATCCAGACCATCATCGGCATGGCGCGCAGCCTCGATCTCGAGGTGGTGGCCGAGGGCGTCGAGACGCCGGAACAGCTGGCCTTCCTGGAACAGCACGGATGCCGTCTGTTCCAGGGCTATCTGTTCGGCCGGCCGCTGGACATCGAGGAGCTCGAACGCGAGCTCGACATCGAGCTGGTCAGCCCGAGCTGAAGCCCCCTCCTGCACGCCAGACGCGCGACCGCGACAATGCGGCTCCGCCGCCCTGCCGTCCCCTGCGCCTTGACTGCCGCGTTCCCCCTCATCACCGACCCCGTTTTCTATGCCGTCGCCGTGCCCGCAGTGTTGCTGCTGGGCGTCAGCAAGAGTGGCTTCGGCGCGGGCTTCGGATCGCTGGCGGTGCCGCTCATGTCGCTGGCCGTGCCGGTGCCGCAGGCGGCGGCGATCATGATGCCGCTGCTTCTGGTGATGGACCTGCTGGGCCTGGCCGCCTTCCGCCGTGATTTCGACGGGCGCCTGCTGCGCTTCCTGGTGCCGTGGGCGCTGCTCGGCACGGTCGCCGGCACTCTGCTGTTCCGCGTGCTGCCGGCGCACACGGTGGCGGGCATCGTCGGCGTCTTCACCCTCCTTTTCCTTGCGCAGCGCGTGCTGCGTCCGCCGCGGCCGGACGACGCGCCGCCCTCCAGGCCGCTGGGCGCCCTGCTCACGGTGCTGTCGGGCTTCACCAGCTTCATCTCTCACGCGGGCGGGCCGCCGCTCAATGCCTACCTGATCCCGCTGCGGCTGTCGCCCATCGTGTTCACAGCCACGGTGGCTTACCTGTTCTTCGTCGTGAATCTCAGCAAGTGGGTGCCTTATGCCTGGCTGGGCCTGCTGGACATGCGCAACCTCGTGACCTCGCTGGTGCTCATGCCGCTGGCGCCGCTGGGCGTGTGGGTCGGCGTGCGCGTGGCGCGGCGCATCGATCCTGTCTGGTTCTACCGCTGCGTCTACGCCGGCATGCTGCTCACCGGGCTGAAGCTCGTGTGGGACGGCTTCGCGGCCTGACGCTTTCCTCACCCTCGTCCTCATCAGGAGCCTTCGATGTCCGACCTCTTCATCCTCACCGGCGCTTCCCGCGGCATGGGCCGTGCCATGGCCGCGCAGCTGCTGCAGCGCGATGGCGTTGAGCTGCTGTGCCTCTCGCGCGGGCGCGATGCCGCACTGGAGCGCGGCCCCGCCGGCGCCGGCAGCCGTGCCGAGCAATGGCAGGTCGACCTGGCCGATCCGCTGCCGGCCGCCGAGCGCGTGCGGGACTGGCTCGCAGGGTTGGGCGGCACGAGCTTCCGCTCGGCCACGCTGATCAACAACGCCGGCACGGTGGGCCATCCGGCACCGCTGGCCAAGGCCTCGCTGGCCGAGCTGTCGCAGTCGCTGCGCGTGGGCCTGGAGGCGGCGCTGCTGCTCACGGCGGCCTTCCTCGGCGCCACCGCCGGCTGGCCGGGCCGCCGGCAGGTGCTGAACATCTCCTCGGGCCTGGGCCGCAACGCACTGGGCAGCCAGGCACCGTACTGCGCTGCCAAGGCGGGCATGGACCACTTCTCTCGCGCGGTGGCGCTCGAGGAGCAGGGCGAGGGTGGGGCGCGGATCGTCTCGCTGGCGCCGGGCGTGATCGACACCGACATGCAGGTGCAATTGCGCGGCACCGACGCCGCGCTGTTCCCCGACCGCGGCCGATTCGAGAAGCTCAAGGCGGACGGCCTGCTCGACTCGCCCGAGGCCGCGGCGCGCAAGGTGCTGGCATGGCTGGATCGGCCCGATTTCGGCGCCCAACCCGTGGGCGATGTGCGCCAGGCTTGACGCGGTGGCGGCCTACGCCGGCGGGCCCTTCAGCTTGTCCACCCCGACCCCCCGCCCGGCGTTGAACCCCGGAGGAAAACACCGAATGGCGCGCGCATCCCGTACCGAACGACGCTCTGGCCAGGACTTCGAGGCCGAACTCGCCCGCCTGCAGGTCGCTACGGCCGATGGCGGCAGCCGCGGGCTGTCGATGCTGCTGTCGCCCGTGCTGAAGCTGGTGCGCGAGCACCTCGGCATGGACGTCGTCTTCGTGGCCCAGTTCGTGGGCGACGACAGCGTCTTCCGCCACGTGGAGGCGAAGCCGGGCCGTCGCGTGATGGCTGTGGGCGAAGCGTGCGCTCGCGAGCGCAGCTACTGCCAGCGCGTGGTCGACGGCCGCCTGCCGCCGCTGGAGCGCAACGTTCCGGCGCGCGAGGACTTCTCGCGCCTGCCCACCTTCGACTTTCCCATCGGCAGTTACCTCAGCGTGCCGTTGCGGCTGCAGGGCGGGCGCATCTACGGCGTGTTGTGCTGCTTCAGCTTCGCCCCCAACGAGGACCTGGGCCAGCGCGACCTGCGCCGCCTGGAAATGGCGGCGCAGCTCACCACCCGGCTGATCGAAGAGCTCGGGACCTGAGAAACCGTGAACGAAATCGGCCGCCAGCGCCCGTCCGGCGGGCGTGAGCAGCTATCGATTTCGTAGCAAACCGGAGATGCGTCCGATTCGACCCCGGGGTCAGGCGAAGTCCGGCTGCCGCTGCGGCTCGGCCGACTGGAAGGCCGGCTGCGCCATCGCATGCGCCACCACGCGCGTGATCCTTTCGAAGCCGTCCGTGTCGCAGCCCATGCGGCGCGCGTTGGCCACCTGGGGAACCAGGCAGCAGTCGGCCAGCGTGGGCGCATCGCCGAAGCACCACACGCCATGGCCATGCTGTGCCAGCAGCCGCTCGACCATGGCCAGACCCTCGGCCACCCAGTGGGCGTACCAGGCGTCCTTCTGCTCGGGCGTGACTTTCAGCACGTCCTGCAGGTAGCGCAGCACGCGCAGGTTGTTCACAGGATGGATGTCGCAGGCGATCACGTTCGACAGCTCCAGCACACGGGCGCGCCCTTGCGTCTCCAGCGGAATCAGCCGCGGCTCGGGATGGACCCGGTCGAGCCAGTCGATGATCACCATCGACTGGCCCAGGTGGAAGCTGCCGTCGACGATGGCCGGCACCGAAGCCGAGGCGTTGACGCCGGCCACGTAGTCCGCCGCGCGGTGCGCGCCGGCGCGGATGTCGACCGGCAGGTAGTCGTACGGCAGCCCCTTGAGCGCGAGTGCGATGCGCACGCGGTACGAGGTCGAGCTGTTGAAGAAGCTGTGCAGCTGCATCACACCACGCGCACCGACAGTTCGCCCAGGCGGTCGATGCCCACCTTCATCAGATCGCCGGCCTTCACCGCGCCCACGCCTTCGGGTGTGCCGGTGAAGATCAGGTCGCCGGGCTCGAGGCGGAAGTAGCGCGACAGGTCGGCGATCGTTTCGGCCACCGACCAGATCAGGTGCGACACGTTGCTGCGCTGGCGATCCGCACCGTTCACCGTGAGCCAGATCGTGGCATCGGTGAAGTGGCCCACCTCACTTGCGCGGTGCAGCGGCGCGATCGGCGCCGAGGCGTCGAAGGCCTTGCCGATCTCCCACGGCCGGCCCATCTCGCGCATCTTCATCTGCAGGTCGCGGCGTGTCATGTCCAGCCCCACGGCGTAGCCCCAGGCATGGGCGAGCGCCTGCTCGACCGGGATGTCCGACCCGGCCTGGCCGATCGCGACGACGAGTTCGGCCTCGTAGTGGTAGTTGGCGGTCTGCGCGGGGTAGGGCAGTTCCAGCGTCTGGCCCTCGGGCACGGGCACGACCGCATCGGCCGGCTTGCAGAAGAAGAAGGGCGGTTCGCGGTCGGGGTCGAAGCCCATCTCGCGCGCATGCGCCGCGTAGTTGCGGCCGACGCAGTAGACGCGGCGCACGGCGAAGCGGTCGTCGCTGCCGGCGACGGGCACGGTGACGGGAGTGGGGGCGGGAAAAACGAGGGCCATGGGGTGTCCTGGCATTGACTGCCGAGTGATAAAGAAACGGGGGGTGAAGAGGCGGGACGGACCCGTCCCGGACCGTTCGGGCTGAGCCTGTCGAAGCCCCGCGCGGCGCGTCGACAGGCTCAGCGTGAACGGTCGTCGGGTCGACTACAGCCGCTCTTCGCGCAGCAGGTTCAGCGCGGCCTGCACCGGCCGGTCCGAGTAGCTGAAGAGCACCGCATCGTCGACCGACGCGAGCTGCACCGGCTGCCACGAGGGCACCACGAACACGTCGCGCGGCTCGAAGCGGAACTGCTGCTCGCCGATGCGCGCCGTGCCGTGGCCTTCGACCACGCTGAACACGGTGGCGTCGCTGGTGCGGTAGGTCTTGCCCTGGAAGCCCTTGGGCAGGAACTGCATGAAGGTCGCCATCGTCGGCATCGGCCAGCCGCCGGTGGCGGGATTCACGTAGCGCAACTTCACCCCATCCCACGCGTCGATCTCGCCACGCTGGTACAGCGCGTCGAGCGCCTCACGCGTGCGGGCATACGGGTAGCTGAAGATCGGCGAGCTGGGGTCGGTGACGCGATGCCGCACGGGCGCCATGTTGTGGCCGAAGCGTGCCCAGCTGCTGCCTTCGGGCCGCACCACCGCCTGCGTGGAGGCGCTGTGGTTCTCCGCGAAGCCCGCGTCCAGGTGCTGGATCAGGGGGATGTCCAGGCCGTCGAGCCACACCACGGGCTCGCCGCCTTCCTCCACCGTGGCATTGCCGTGGTCGTGCCAGTTCCATGAAGGCGTGATGATGAAGTCGCCCGGGTGCATGGTCGTGCGCTCGCCGTTCACGGCCGTCCACGCGCCCTGGCCCTCGACGATGAAGCGCAGTGCCGACTGCGTGTGCCGGTGGCTGGGCGCGATCTCGCCCGGCAGGATCAGCTGCAGCCCCGCGTAGAGCGTCGAGGTGATGCTCGAGCTGCCGGGCAGGCCCGGGTTCTCGAGGATCAGCACGCGGCGCACCGCCTCTTCGGCGCTGATCACCTGGCCGGCCTGCATCACCAGCGGACGCACCTCGTTCCATTTCCACAGGGCGGCCACGGCCTTGGGGCGCGGATGGGGTGGCACCAGCGCGTGCAGCGACTCCCACAACGGCGCCATGTTCTGGCGGCCGATGCGTTCGTAGTACGCAGAGCGGCCGTCGCTGGTGGCAGGGGCGATCCTGGGAAGGGCTGACATGCGGTGTCTCCAAAAGGCGTTGGACCGGCCGGGCCGACCCTTGTGCTGCATTATTCGGCGCGAGCTATGGTTCGTAAAATCACCATTCGCTCTCACTCATACGAAAAATTGTATTGCTCCAAGGGTTAACCCTGTGGATTGGACCCACCGCCTGCGTCTACGGCCTCTGCAGTTGCTCCTGGGCCTCGGGCGCACCGGCAACATGAGCCAGTCGGCACAGGAACTGCACACCACCCAGCCCGGCCTGTCGAAGTGGCTCAGGGAACTCGAGGACGACATCGGCCTGCCGCTCTTCGAGCGCCATGCGCGCGGACTGCACCCGACCGCGCACGGGGAGGCACTCATCGCCCATGCCCGCCGCATCGAGGCGCAGCTCGACATCGCGCGCGACGACATGTCCGCGCTGCGCGCGGGCGGCAGCGGTCTCGTGGTGGTCGGCACTTCGGGCGCGTCGGCCTCCGACACCGTGCCGCTGGCCACGCTGAAGCTGTTGCAACACATGCCGGGTACGCAACTTCGGCTGGTCGAGAGCACGATGGACCTGCTGATGGACCGGCTTGCGCACGGCGAACTCGACATCGTCGTCGGCCGCACGACGACCGGATACCACCACGAGCAGGTTCGCGCCGAGATGCTCTACATGGAGCCGCTGCACTTCGTCGCGCGTCCGCAGCACCCGCTGTTCAAGCGCGCGTCGCTGGAGTGGCGCGACCTCATGGACTACCGCTGGGTCGTGTGGCCGCGCGGCACGCCGATCCGCAACGCGCTGGAGGCGGCGCTGGCCGAGGCCGGCCAGCATCTCCCGCGCGATCACGTCGAGTCGAACTCGGTGGCGGTGAACCTGACCCTCATCAATAGCAGCCCGATGATCGGCATCGCCTCGCACCGCACCGCGCAGCGCTTTGCGCGCCTGGGAGCGATGCGCATCCTGCCGCTGCGGCTGTCGGGCTTCGGGTCGGTGTCGATGTACTGGAACGTGGCGAGCGCGCACCGCGCGGCAGTTGCGGCGATGCTGGAGTGCCTGCGCACGGCGGATCGCGAGGCCGACGCGGGTGTGGCGGGCGAGGGGCTCTGAGGGCGATCTGCAGGGCCCGGCACCCCCATGAATGACGGGTTCTCCTTCGCGGACCGCACGTCCAGAATTTCTCCAAGCCATATGGAGAGGTTCCATGACGATCAACAGGGAGGAGTCCCGCGCGAGCCTCGAAGCCTCCGAAGCGTCGAGGCTTCAGGCTCGCGCGGCGGGCAAGGCCGCGAGCATCTACGGCTACCCGCTCGTGGAAACGATCCGTCGATGCCGGTTGGAGACGGAGCCTGCGCACCACAGGACCGACGCCGCCATCCCCCTGATCGACGAGCCCTCGTCGGTGCATTTCCACGGCGATGTCGATCCGGTCGACGGGCCGACGCTGGCCTGGGTCTATCTGGGCGACGGCCCGCGCAAGCTCGGCGCCGGCGGTGTCGGCATCGATGCAGGCTTGTTGTCGCTGCATGACGCCTGGGCACAGTGTTTCGGGCGTGTCCCGGTCGAAGGCCTCGGTACAGGCGTATGGATCGTCGGGCCGCGCGCGGACGTGCCGCTCGCCGCCAGGGGCTGCACGGTCTATCGGTCGACGAGCAGTTTCTGCCGCATCGCGGTCCAGCCCGTGGATGGGCTGTCCGGAGGACGCCCGCCATGGGAGCTCGCACGGTGCCTGCGCATCACGGGCCTGCCGGACACGCTCAACAGGCGCCGACCGGCGGCCGTGGAGCTGTGGGAAGGCGATGAGTCGGACGCCTTCACCGACGTTCTGGAGCGCGGCGAATCTCCTTCCAGCGTCGCCCCGCGCTTCTACGCGAACCTGTGCCGTGCACTCGCACATTCCCCGCCCCGCCATCTGGAGCTGCAGCTCGTCAACGAACTGCGCGAGTTCGGCCTGTCGCCCAACGGCGCGTTGAACTGGACGGCCCTTCCGCGCGCCGTGCGTCAAGGGCTGGAGCTCGGCTTTGCAGACGCTGCGCATGCGGTGTCGGCCTGCGCGAACCTGCTACGCTGCGGCAAATTGGGCGCCGCCTGGATGGACCAGCACGCCAGGAGTCTGCTGTATCGCGCAGCAGCCCTGCGAGCCGGCCCGTTCCGATCGAAAGGCTGTGCAGCCTGCGAAGGAGGGGTCACTTTTTCTTGACGCACCGGCACGTGGTGCGCGAGCAAAAGGCGACCGCCATAAAAAAAGGAATGGCGCTTGAAAATCCTGCTTGTCGATGACCACGCCCTCTTCAGGGCGGGGCTGCGGTTGCTGCTCAACAGCATGCACGGTGGGCTCGAGGTATCCGAGGTCGCCAGCGCGTCGGGCGCGCTGGATTTTCTCGAGGCTCACCAGGATGTCGCGCTGTGCCTGCTCGACCTGTCGCTGGAGGAAGGGAGTGGGCTGGAGGTGCTGGGGCGCCTGAAGGAGGCGGCCCCCGAGACGGGGTTCGTCATCGTGTCAGCCGTCTGCAACGCATTGACCGTGCGTGCCTGCCTGCAGGCCGGCGCGATGAGCTACGTGCCCAAGAGCATGCCGCCAGCCACGCTGCGAAAGGCGCTCGATTGCGTGGTCGCGGGCAATGTCTTCCTGCCCGACGAGGTGCTGGACGTCGCCGAGGCGCCGGTGCACGTGCCGGTGCTCAGCCCGCGGCAATTCGACACGCTCAAGGCGCTGGCAAGAGGGCTGCCGACCAAGCTGATCGCCCGGGAACTGGCGATCTCGGAGCACACCGCGCGCGAGCATGTGAGTGCCGTCTTTGCCGCTCTCGAGGTGCACAACCGGACAGAGGCGGTCATCAAGGCCGGCCGGCTGGGGCTGCTGGGCATGGCGCCCAACTAGCGCTGCGGCACGTGCAAGCGTTGCGGGAGCGTGTGGTGGTGCCGTCCGGTTCGGAGTTGCTGGCCGAGCGCATACGCCTTCATTCCGCCATGCTCCGGCGGATGCCTGCGGCGCACCTTCTCCTTGTCCTGCTGGTGGCGCTGTGCCTTGGGCAGCAGGTTCATCGCCTATCGGTTCTAGGCTGGGCTTGCGCGGTGTTGGCCGTCGAATGCGGCCGGGCCGTGCACGGCCACCGTGTCCTGGCCCGTTTCGACGCCATCGATCTCGATCGCTGCCATGCCCTGCAGGCCGTCGCCTGCCTTGTTTCCGGTGCGATCGCCGCCATGGCGGCACCCTTGTTCCTGGGCAGCCTCGAACCGCCGAGGCAAGCGCTGCTGACCTGCGTCCTCTGCTCGCTACCCGCCATAGGAACCATCGTGGCGGCGGGCTCCCGTCTCTATGTGCTGGTCTATTCCGCGGGGGTGTTCGTGCCCGTCGTGATCGCCTGGAGCACCCGCTATCCGGGGCTGGCGACCGCTGCGGCCGCTTCGGGTGCGACCTATGTGATCGTCCTCTACCTGGCAACGGTCGAGAGCTCGCGAATGCTGGCGCGCTCATTCGCGATCCGGCAGGAGCGCGACCGGATGGTGAAGGACCTGGAACGCAGCAATCAGGCCATCCATGCGGCCGTCGCCCAGGCCCGCCGAGAGGCATCGGCCCGCGCGCGGGTCCTCGCGGCGGCCAGCCACGACCTGCGGCAGCCCCTGCACGCGCTCTCCCTCTACAGCGCCGTCCTTTCATCCCAGCCCAGCGAAGAGGCGCAGCGGGAGGCCGGCATGCGGATCGACCAGCTGGTCCATATCCTTGGCGACCTCCTGCATGGCCTTCTGGATCTCTCGCGCATCTCGTCGGGTGAGTACATCGTGGTACGGGAGCGTTTCGACTTGCGCGCCGTGGTTGAAAGCATCTGCGCCGAAGTCGAGCCGAGCGCGCGCAGCAAGGGGTTGGATTTCGACGCGCACCTCGAAACCGCCTGGATCGACAGCGACCAGACCGCCATCTCCCGCATCCTGCGCAATCTGCTGGACAACGCGCTGAAGTACACAGCTTCGGGGCGTATCGGCGTTCGTTTGGCGCGCGTGGGCAGTACGGCGGAAATCGCGGTGATCGACACGGGGCCCGGAATCCCCGAGCAGATGCAGGGCCGGGTCTTCGAGGAATTCTTTCAGATCGCCAACCATGGACGCGATCGCGCCAAGGGCGTCGGGTTGGGCCTGACGATCGTCAAACGCCTGGTGGAGCAGATCGGCGGCAGTCTTTCGCTCGACTCGACGACCGGGGCCGGCTGCACCTTCTGCATCCGGCTCGCCTGTCTGACCGAGGTGCCGGCCGACACGCCCAGGTCCGCAGCGTCCGCGGGCGACATCGCCTTCGGCGCCGGCCGCCGGGTCGTCGTGCTGGACGACGACGAGGAGATCGCCCGAGCGATGGTCGCACTCCTGTCGCTCTGGGGATACGCCGTCGAGGCTGTCACCGACGCGCAGCAGGTCGGGCCCCTGTTTGCGCGAGGTGTGCCCGACCTCCTCATCGCGGACCTGCGACTCGGCGGCGAGCAAAGCGGCCTGGATGTCGTCAACGCCCTGGTGACATCGCATGGCGACTTTCCTGTGCTGTTCGTGACCGGCGAGGCATCGGCGCCGCCGACCTTGTGGATATCGGCGCGCGGCGTCAAAGCCTGCGAGAAGCCCGTCATGTGCAAGCCGCTCGACCAGGCCGCGTTGCGGGACGCGATCGTCAGGCTCGTGGGTGCGTAGGCGCATCGGCGCGCCGTCTGGACGCTTGCCCGGCCCCAGGGGCGTGCAGTGCCCCAGGAAGGCGCAGCGCCTACAGGTAGATCTTCTGCAGCAAGCGGATCAGCGTCTCCCGCTCCCGTGCCGACAGCTTGCTGCTGGCCTCCGCCTCGAGCTCGATCACCGCGCGCTCGGCCTCCTTGACCAGCGCTTCGCCGGCAGGCGTGAGGTGCAGGCCCACCGCGCGGCCGTCATAGGGATGCGGCTTGCGCTCGATCAGGCCGCGGCGGTCCATGGCAGCAACGATGTTGACGAAGTTGGGCGGCAGGATGTCGAGCTTGGCGCACAGCTGGCGCGAGGTGGCACCGGGGTTGTGGGCCAGCAGCGAAAGCACGGAAAAATCCACCGGCTTGAGCCCGTAGGCCGCCATGCGCTCGGCGAACACGGCACCGATGACCAGGAAGGCGCGCCGGGTGTTGTAGCCGACCAGGCTTTCGAGCACGTGGCTGTCGAGGCGGTCGTTGCCGGGGTCGGCGGAAACGGGCTTGGCGCGGGTGCGGGGGCGAGGGGTCGTCGAGGCCATTGGCGCCAAGCCTACCCCAGCGCGGCGCGGCCGGGCGCAGGGAACTTCCCTGTCGGCCGGTTCATGCTGCCACGGGCGCGATGACGGCCTCGCAGGCCTTCTTGACGATGCCCGCGCGCATCTCGAACTCGGGCAGCACCCAGCGGCGGAAGGCGGCGCCGCTCGCGGCCTGCGCCGACGTGGCGCCGGGCGCGGCCTCGATGCGGCACCAGGCCCAGCCGAGCATCGCCAGCATCACGATGCGCAGGTAGTCGTCGGCCACCTCGTAGGGCAGCCGGGGCTCGGCCTGTGCGGCCATGGCGAGCTGCGTGGTGAGGTAGCGCAGTTGCGCGAAGCGGCGCTGCGCGTCGGCATCGCTGTCGCGCGAGGCGTCCAGCTCATCCCGCAGCGCGAGCAGCGTACGCGCGAAGCCGGCGCCCGCATCGGGAAGCACCTTGCGTACCAGCAGGTCGATGGCCTGGATCTCGTTGGTGCCCTCGTAGATCATGGTCACGCGGGCGTCGCGCACGACCTGTTCGATGCCCCACTCGCGCACGTAGCCGTGGCCGCCGAAGACCTGCAGGCAGGCGCTCGCGCCCTCGAAGGCCTGCTGCGTGCAGGCGGCCTTGAGCACCGGCGTGACGTAGCTGCACCACTGCTGCGCGGCGGCACGCGCCTTGGCGTCGGGGTGATGGCGGGCGACGTCGAGCTGCAGCCCCGTGCGGTAGGCGACGAGGCGCGACCCGTCGATCCAGGCGCGCTGCGTGTCGAGGATGCGGGCGATGGCGGGGTGCTCGGCGATGAGGCTGGCGTCGGGGCCTGTCGCACCCGGCGCCTTCATCTGTCGACGCTCGTCGGCATAGGCGCGCGCCTTCTGCCACGCCGCATCGAGCAGCCCGATGCCCTGCAGCGCCACATGCAGCCGGGCCGAGTTCATCATCACGAACATCGCGGCCAGGCCCTGGCCCGGCTCGCCCACCAGCCAGCCGGTTGCCCCGTCGAAGCGCATCACGCAGGTGGGGCTGCCGTGCAGGCCCATCTTCTCCTCGATGCGTTCGCAGTGGACGGCGTTGCGCGTGCCGTCGTCCAGCACCTTGGGCGCCAGCGCCAGCGACAGGCCCTTGGGGCCGGGCGGTGCATCGGGCATGCGGCACAGCACCAGGTGCACGATGTTGTCGGTGAGGTCGTGCTCGCCGCCGGAGATGAAGATCTTGCTGCCGTCGAGGCGCACGCTGCCGTCCGCTTGTGGCATGGCCTTCGTTCGAACGCGGCCCAGGTCGCTGCCCGCATGCGCCTCGGTCAGGCACATGGTGGCCAGCCATTCGCCGCTGGCGATCTTCGGCAGGTAGCGGGCCTTGAGCGCGTCGCTGCCGTGGTGGCTCAGGCACTCGTAGGCGCCGTGCAGCAGCCCCGGCGCCATGGTGAAGCCGTGGTTGGCCGCGGCCAGCCATTCGTAGAGCACCGCCTCGAGCACGGCCGGCAGGCCCTGGCCGCCGTCTTCGGGCGCAGCCGACAGGGCCGGCCAGCCGGCCTGCCAGAAGGCGCGGTAGGCGTCGGCGAAGCCGGGCGGGGTGGTGACGCGGCCGGCCTCGAAGCGGCAGCCGGTTTCGTCGCCCTCGCGGTTCAGCGGCGCGATCACCTCGGCGACGAATTTGCCGGCTTCCTCCAGCACCTGGGCCTGCAGCTCGACGTCGGCCTCGGCGAAGGGCGGCAGCGCCTGCAGCTGCGCCGGGGCACCGAGCACGCCGTGGAGCAAGGGCAGGATGTCGTCGGGACGGGGCTGGTAGTCCATGGATTGCTACTGATTTGATAGCTGCTCGCGCCCGACTGGCGGGCGCTGCGGGCCGAATTGGCTCGAAAAACTAGGGTGATGCGCAGGCGAAGCTCTCGGCCCGCTCGACGTCGCCGCCCCGGTAGCGCGCCACCCGGGGAAATGGACACAGGGGCCGACTGCGCTGTGGCGACCAGTTGGCCGGCACCTCGGGGTTGGGCACCGGCGTGCCGGCACCGCGCGCGCGAGCCGTCACGGCGACGGGCGCCTGCCCCTGCTCGACCCAGGCCACCAGCGGCGAGAGCAGGTCGAACTGGTCGGTGGACGGGCCGCCGCGGCAGTGGTTCATCGCCGGCACCGGGTAGTAGCGCGCAAAGGCCGCCGCCTGGCCGCGCTGCGCGGCGTCCAGCTCGCTCCACCAGCGCGCCGTGTCCGAGGCCGAGAACACGCCGTCGCCGGTGCCGTGGTAGACGATCATCCTGGCGCCGCGCTTGCGCAGCGCCGACAGGTCGCCGGCCGGAGGCTGCATGAAGTCGAGCGCCGACGTGCGGTAGATGCCGTCGGTGGCGGCGATGCGCGGCGCGTCGCGGTCCATGTCGAAACCCAGGGCGAAGGGCAGGCCCTGTGCCCGATCGGCCAGCGGCGGCGTGCTGAAGATGAAGGCCACGGCGGCCGCGTCGCGCGTGCCGGGGGAGGTCAACTTCCAATCGCGCCAGTCCCGGCCCGACAGGCCCGGGTCGAACGGGAAGGCGCTGTACAGCGCCTGGCCGCGGCCGTCGCGTGCACCGGCGAACACGCGGGCGAGCGTGTCCTTCTGCGCCGGCGTGAGGCACTGGCCGTTGCGCTCGCCGGTGCAGGCCGGCACGTCGCGCACCATGTCGAACTGCTTCTGGCAGGCCTGCACGTCGCCCACGATGCCGTCGGCCAGGCCATCCAGCGCATCGCAGCGCGCCCGGATGCGGTCGGCCACGAGGGTGAGCTCCTGCGGGGTGAAGGCGGTCTGCAGGTCGGGTTGCCCTGCGGCCGTGCGGCTCGTCGCGATCTTCGCGTACTGCTGCGCGCCCCACAGCTGGGCCACGGCGGCGCGCGGCAGCTGGAAGCCCGGGTTGCCGGCCAGCACGCCGTCGTACTCGCCCGGCAGCCGCGACGCCGCGACCATCGCATGGCGTCCGCCGTTGGAGCAGCCGCCGATGTACGAGCGGTCGGGCCCGCGGCCGTAGGCCAGGGCGATGAGCTGCTTGGCCACCGGCGTGAGCTGCGCGACGGCGTCGTAGCCGTAGTCCAGCCGCGCCTGCGGGTCGAGGCCGAAGCGCGGGTTCTGCTCGGCGCTGTGCCCGGCATCGGAGCTGATGACGGCAAAGCCCTGCTGCAGCGCGGTGTGCGTGGGCGCGCCGCCGCCGATCTGGCCCAGGGCCGGCACCACCTGGCCGTCCAACCCGCCATTGACCTGATGGAAGAAGCGGCCGTTCCACGCAGTGGGCAGGCGCAGCTCGAAGCGGATCGCGTAGCGCTGGCCATCGACGGTGCTGGTGCGTGCGTTCAGCTCGCCCTGCACCAGGCAATGGTCGGGCACCGTGATGGCGCCGCCGCCGGCGCTGCCGCTCGGCGGCATCACGGTGGCGGCCGCGATGGGTTCGGCGCGCCTGAGCGTGGTACGCGGCGGCAGCGCGGCACGTGCGAGCTCGGCGCACTGCGCCAGCGTGCCGGGCCGCGCTGCGGCGAGCTGCGGCGCAGGCTCCGAAGGCCGCGAGCCGCAGCCCGCGAGTGCAGCCGCAGCGGCCAGGGTGCCGAGGACGAGCCGGGCCATGGTGCGGCGCCGATCAGGACTCGGCGGTGAAGCCGATCTGCTTGACCAGCGGGCCCCAGCGCTCGTACTCGGCCTTCTGGTCGGCCGCCATCTCCTGGGCCGTGCTGCCGTGCGCGACCAGGCCGACGACGGCCAGCGCGTCGATGACCGACTTGTCCTTCAGAGCCGCATTGATGGCGGCATTGGCCGACGCGAGGGTGGCAGCGGGCGTCTTCGCCGGTGCGTAGAAGCCGAACCATTCCTCCGAGGTCACGTCGGGGTAGCCCAGTTCGGTGAAGGTCGGCACGTCGGGCAGGTAGGGCGAGCGCTTCTTGCCCGAGGTGGCCAGCACGCGCACGCGGCCGTTCTTCATGTACTGCAGGTAGTCGCCGCTCGGGTTCATGGCGGCCGCGATCTGGCCGCCCACCAGGTCGGTGATGCTGGGCACCGTGCCCTTGTAGGGCACGTGCTTGAGTGGCACGCCCGAACGCAGCCCCAGCAGCGCGCCCAGCAGGTGCGGCATGGAGCCGGCGCCGGGCGAGCCATAGTTGGCCTGGTCGGGGTTGGCCTTGGCCCAGGCGAGGAAGTCCTTCAGCGTCTTCACCTCGGCCGGCACGGCCGGGCCCACCGCCAGGCCGTGGAACATGATGGCGCCGATGGAGACCTGCGTGACGTCCTCGGGCTTGTAGCTGAGCCTGGGGTAGATGTACGGGTACACCGCCAGCGCCGACACTGGTGCCAGCGTGAGCACCGAGCCGTCGGCGGGGGAGTTCTTCAGCGTCTCGACCGCGATGCGGCCGCCCGCACCGGGCTTGTTCTCGACGAAGGCGCCCTTGGCGTAGGGCGTGCCGGCGATCTTCTCGGCCACGCGGCGCGCCACGCTGTCGCCGGCACTGCCGGCCGGGAAGCCGTACATGATCTTGACCTGCTCGATGGCCTGCGCGAAGGCGCTCAGGGGCGCGAGGGCGCCCAGGGCGGCCGCGCCACCCAGGGTGTGGAGGAACTGACGACGGTGTTGCATGGTGGTCTCCTTGGGAATCGGGTGGGGTCAGCGTGGGGCCATCCGCAGCGCGCCATCCAGTCGGATGACTTCGCCGTTGAGGTGGCCGTTGGTCACGATGTGGCAGGCCAGCTCGGCGAACTCCGAGGGCTTGCCCAGGCGCGGCGGGAAGGGGATCGACGCCGCCAGCGACTGCTGCACCGGCTCGGGCAGCTCCAGCAGCAGCGGTGTGGCGAAGATGCCGGGCGCCACCGTGCACACGCGGATGCCGTGCTGCGCCAGGTCGCGCGCCATCGGCAGCGTCATGCCCACCAGGCCGCCCTTGGACGCGCTGTAGGCCTGCTGGCCCACCTGGCCGTCGAAGGCCGCAACCGAGGCGGTGAACATCATCACGCCGCGCTCGCCGCCCTCGGTCGGCTCCAGCTTCGCGCAACGCGCCGCGAACAGTCGGCTCATGTTGTACGTGCCCAGCAGGTTGACGCGGATGACGCGCTCGAAATCCTCCAGCGGCGCCGCGCTGCCGTCCTTGCCGACGATGCGTTTGGCGCTGCCGATGCCCGCCACGTTCATCAGGATGCGTGCCGCGCCGTGCGCCGCTTCGGCGCCGGCCAGCGCGGCTTCGACGCTCGCGGTGTCGGTGATGTCGCAGGCGAAGGCCGCGCCGCCGATGTCGGCGGCCACCTTCTTCGCCTGCTCGATGTTGCGGTCGAGCACCGCCACCTTCGCGCCCAGGCGCGCCAGTTCGCGTGCGGTGGCCTCGCCCAGGCCCGACGCGCCGCCCGTCACCAGGGCGCTTTGTCCTTCGATCTTCATGGGGCTTGTCTCCTCGGAATGGATGGGTTCATTGCCATTGCGGCTTGAGGGTGAAGGGCAGGGTGCCGCCGTGCAGGGCCTGGACCTCGGCGTCGCGGTGCTTGAGCACGGCGCGCTGGTTGATCGAGCCCTTGTCGGTGACCTCGCCCTTGTCGATGGACGGCGGCTGCGACACCAGCGCCGCGCGGGCGATCCGGTTGGCGCTGCCGGTGGCGTCGCCGGCCAGGCGGTCGATGACCTTCTGGAAATGCTGCTGCACCTCGTCGCTCTCGAGCACGTCCTTCAGCGGCGCGCCGGCCGGCAGGCGTGACAGCTCGCGCACCGCCTGCGTGGGGAAGATCAGCGCGCCCACTTCCTTGAGGTTCAGGCCCGTGAGCACCACGTCCTGGATGTACGGTGCGCCGAAGGCGATCACTTTGGCGCGCAGCGGACCCACGCTCACGAAGGTGCCGGTGGCGAGCTTGAAATCCTCGGCGATGCGGCCGTCGAAACGCAGGCCCAGGTGGATGTTGTCCGGGTCGATCCAGGCCACGGCATCGCCGGTCTTGAAGAAGCCTTCCTCGTCGAAGGCGTCGTGCGTGGCTTCGGGCATGCGCCAGTAGCCCGGCGTGACGTTCGGCCCGCGGTAGCGGATCTCGACCTTGCCGTCGGTGGGCACCAGCTTGACCTCCATGCCCGGCGTGGGCAGGCCGAGGTCGCCGGTCTGCACCTGGGGCCGCGTGATGTACAGGCCGAAGGGGCCGGACTCGGTCATGCCCAGGCCGGTGCCCATGACCAGGCGCTCGCCGATTTCGGCCTCCTGGATGCGGTGCAGCTGGTCCCACACGGCCTGCGGCAGCGCGGCGCCGGCGTAGAAGAACATGCGGCAGCGCGACAGGAGCTTCCTGCGCAGCACCGGGTCTTCTTCCATCGCCTGTGCGACGTACTCGAAACCGGTCGGCACGTTGAAATACACGGTCGGCGCGATCTCGCGCAGGTTGCGCAGCGTCTCGGCGATGCCGGCCGGCGTGGGCTTGCCATCGTCGATGTACAGCGTGCCGCCGTTGTCCAGCACGATGCCCACGTTGTGGTTGCCGCCGAAGGTGTGGTTCCACGGCAGCCAGTCGATCAGCACCGGCGGCTCCTCGCCCAGCGCGGGGATGGAGGCGCGCAGCTGCGCCTGGTTGGCGCACCACATGCGGTGCGTGTTGACGACCGCCTTCGGGTTCTTGGTCGAGCCGGAAGTAAAGAGGAATTTGGTGATCGTGCCAGGGTGCGTGGCGTGCATCGCGGTCTCGACCGCCGCGGTCGGCTCGGCCGCCAGCAGTTCCGACAGCGGCGTCACGCGGCGGCCCTCGAGCGCACCGCCGCCCAGCACCACCTCGGTCTCGGCCGGCACGGTCGCGGCGATGGCCGCCGCATAGCGCGTGTCGGCCGCGAACACCAGGCCCGGTGTGAGCGTCGCCATCACGTGGCGCAGCTTCTCGTAGTCCTTGCTCACCAGCGAGTAGGGCGGCGAGACGGGGCAGTGCGGAATGCCCACGTAGAGGCAGCCCAGCGCCAGCAGCGCGTGCTCGATGCCGTTCTCGCTCAGGATCGCGACCGGCCGCTCGGCCGAAAGGCCGCGGTCCAGCAGCGCCTGGCCGATGGCGCGTGCCTTGGCCAGCGCCTCGCGGTAGCTGACGCGCACCCAGTCGCCGGTGCTGCCGTCGGCATTGCGCGCGCGGCGGGCGATGAAAGTGCGCTCCGGCGCCATCGCGGCCCAGTACACCAGCCGGTCGGTCATGCGGTGGGCATGGGGGCCGAGCGGCGTTTCGGCGGCCAGGTACTGCACGCCGCCTTCGCCTTCGCGCAGCACGCCGCGCGTCACGCCGAAGGCCAGGGGCCGATATTTCGGCGCAGCCGCCTGCGTGCGGCCGGCGGCCGCCATCGTTGTCTCCGTCATGTCGATCTCCGTCGAGTGTGTGTGGGGCGCGTCAGAAGCTGTGAATGAATCCGGCGTGGCCGAGCAGGCCGCGAAAACGCGCCCGATCAAGGCGCAAAGCGCAGCCATAGCTCGGGCTATGGCGAGCATTTGCAACGCAGAGCGGGCGTGTTTTGGCGGGATGAGCGGTCATGTCGGGTTCGTTCACAGCTTCTCAGCTCTTGGTGACCTTGCCGGCCTTGCCTTCGAGGAAGGCGCGCACGCGCTCCTTGGCGTCGGGTGCGTCCTGCACGATGCCGGAAATCAGCGCCTCGGTGAAGAAGCCGTGGTCGGCCGGCTGCTCGGCGATGCGCGGCAGTGCATGCATCAGCGCGTAGTTGGTCAGCGGCGCGTTGGTGGCGACGCGGCGGGCGATCTCCACCGCCTTGTCGAGCGCGGCGCCCTCGGGCACGAGGTACTGGGCGAAGTTGGCGCGCTCGCCGTCCTCGGCGTTGTAGACGCGGCCAGTCATCATCATGTCGGTCATGCGGGCCACGCCGATGAGCTTGGGGATCCGCACCGAGCCGCCGCCGCCCACGAAGATGCCGCGCGAACCCTCGGGCAGCGCGTAGAAGGTGGAGGCGTCGGCCACGCGGATGTGGCAGGCGCTCGCCAGCTCGAGCCCGCCGCCGACCACGGCACCATGCAGCGCGGCCACCACGGGCACCGGGCCCTGCTCGATGCAGGCCAGTGCCTGGTGCCACATGCGCGAGTGCATGAGGCCCTGGCCGGCGTCGCGCTCCTTGATCTCCGACAGGTCCAGGCCGGCGCAGAAGTGCGGGCCGTCGCCGTCGATGACGACGGCACGCACCGACGAAGGCAGGTTCTGGAAGGTGTCGCGCAGAGCGAGGATGAGCGCGTCGTTCAGCGCGTTGCGCTTGCTCGCGCGGGTCAGGCGCACGATGGCGATGTCGCCCTGGAGGTCGAGTTGGAGGTCTGCGGAAGTGCTCATGGGGGCGTCATCATTGCGGTCTGGGAGTGAATCGATTATGGTTATGGAAAATAATCAATTCAAGCGCGGCACAGCCCTGCCGACTCAGTGTTTACCCTAGCTCGGAGACGACCCATGGACATCGAAAACCTCATCGCCATCGACATGCACACCCATGCCGAGGTGAGCTGCTGGAACCCCTTCGACAACTACGGCGAGGAGTACGACCGCGCGGCCGACAAGTACTTCAAGTCGGGCCGCCGCCCGACCATCCAGGAAAGCATCGACTACTACCGCGAACGGAAGATCGGCCTGGTGATGTTCATGGTCGACGCCGAGTCGAACATGGGCCGCCGCCGCATCCCGAACGAGGAGATCGCCGAGGCGGCGATGAAGAACAGCGACGTCATGATCGCCTTCGGCAGCATCGATCCGCACAAGGGCAAGATGGGCGCGCGCGAGGCGCGCCGGCTGATCGAGGAGCACGGCGTCAAGGGCTTCAAGTTCCACCCGACGGTGCAGGGCTACCACCCCTACGACAAGATGGCCTGGCCAATCTACGAAGTCATCGCCGAATACAACCTGCCGGCCGTCTTCCACACCGGCCACAGCGGCATCGGCTCGGGCATGCGCTGCGGCGGGGGCCTGCGGCTGGAGTACAGCAACCCGATGCACCTGGACGACGTGGCGATCGACTTCCCCGACATGCAGATCATCATGGCCCACCCGAGCTTCCCGTGGCAGGACGAGGCGCTGTCGGTGGCCACGCACAAGCCCAACGTGTGGATCGACCTGTCGGGCTGGAGCCCCAAGTACTTCCCGAAGCAGCTGGTGCAGTACGCCAACACGCTGCTGAAGGACCGCGTGATCTTCGGCAGCGACTACCCGCTCATCACGCCCGACCGCTGGATGAAGGACTTCGAGGACGCGGGCTTCAAGCCCGAGGTGATGCCCGGCATCCTCAAGGGCAACGCCATGCGGCTGCTGAAGCTGGGCGCCGCCGCCTGACGCGATTTTGCTATCGAAAAGATAGCTGCTCGCGCAGGCGTGGCGCGCGTCAACGGGCGATTTCGCTCGAGGAATCGTCGCTGCGGTCGGTGCCCCAGTCGCGCTGCGTGCGTTGGCGGCGCTCCGCGCGCTCGCGCGCCATCTGCTCCTCGAACTGCTGGCGGCCTTCCTTGGCTACGGCAATCAGCTTGGCGCGGTCCTTGTAGTGCGGATAGCTGGCCTCGGCGATCTGGATGTTCCGCTGGCGAAAGCGCATCGCCGTTTCGCGCGCCTCGTGCGCGGGCCAGCCCAGCGATTCGAGCACCGAACGAGCGCTGCGCAGCGAGGACTCGAACACCTCGCGCTCGGCCATCTCCACGCCGCGGTCACGCAGTTGGTAGTAGTGGCCCATGTTGCGGGCGCGCGCGACGATCTTCGCCTGCGGGAAGTTCTCGCGCACCAGGTCGACGATCTCCAGCGAGGTCTCGATCTCGTCCACCGCCACCACGATCACCTTGGCCGAGCCGCCGCCGGCAATGCGCAGCAGGTCCAGGCGCGTCGCGTCGCCGTAGAACACGCGGAAGCCGAACTCGCGCAGGCCTTCCACCGTGTCGGGGTCGTGGTCGAGCACCGTGACGCCCATGCCCTGCGACAGCAGCACGCGTCCCACGATCTGACCGTAGCGGCCGAAGCCGCAGATCAGCACTTTCGCCTCCTGCTGCTCGGCGATTTCCTCCATCGTGGTGGCCGGCTTGGCCGGATAGCGGGCCAGCACGTAGCGGTCGATCGCCACCAGCAGCAGCGGCGAGACCAGCATCGACAGCGCGACCGCGCCGATCAGCAGCGAGGTCGTCTCGGCCGGCAGCACCTGCGGGCCCGCGGCCTGGAACACGACGAAAGCGAATTCGCCGCCCTGCGCCAACAGCAGCGTGAAGACCGGCCGCTGCACCTTGGGGATGTCCATGGCCTTGGCCAGCAGGTAGATCACGACGAACTTCACCGCCATGAAACCCAGCACCAGGCCGGCGATGAGCAGCGGGTGCGCCAGCACCACGGCGAAGTCGATCGTCATGCCCACGGCGATGAAGAACAGGCCCAGCAGCAGCCCCTTGAAGGGCTCGATGTCGGTCTCCAGCTCGCGGCGGTACTCGCTCTCGGCCAGCAGCACGCCGGCCAGGAAGGCTCCCAGCGCCATCGACAGGCCCACGAACTGCATCAGCGCCGCGATCGCCACCACCAGCAGCAGCGCGGTGGCGGTGAAGATCTCGGGCGTGTTGCTGCGCGCGATCCAGCGCAGCAGCGGGCGTAGCAGCAGGCGGCCGCCCAGGATGATGCCGGCGATCACGCCGACGATCTTGGCGGCCTCGACGGCGCGGTCGGCTGCAGCGATGGGCGCATGGTCGGTGCTGCCCGCCAGCAGCGGCAGCAGTGCCAGGATCGGGATGGCCGCGACGTCCTGGAACAGCAGGATCGAGAAGCCGGCCTGGCCACTGGCCGTCTTGAGCAGGTTGCGTTCGCCGAAGACCTGCAACGCGATCGCCGTCGACGACAGCGCCAGGCCCAGCGACGCCACCAGCGACACGCGCCAGTCCACGCCCAGCGCGCAGCCGATGCCGAACAGCACCAGCGCGCAGCTCATCACCTGCGCGGTGCCCCAGCCGAAGATCGGCCGGCGCAGGTTCCACAGCCGCTTGGGCTCGAGTTCCAGGCCGACCAGGAAGAGCATCAGCACGACGCCGAACTCGGCGAAGTGCAGCACGTCCTCCACGCTCGAGACCAGCCCCAGGCCCGAGGGGCCGATCGCGATGCCGGCCACCAGGTAGCCGATGATGGCGCCCAGCCCGAGGGCGCGAGACAGCGGCACCACGATGACGGCGGCGCTCAGGTAGATGAGGCTGTTGGTCAGCCAGGCGGGGGCGTGTTCCATCAGCGTGCCTCCGGTGCCGAAGTGCCGACCGCCGCGGTGCCGCCCGACGCGTTCGCGCGGCCCAGCGAGCCCTGCAGGGCCGTGAAGAAGGCGCGTCCGGCGGGGTGGTCGCCCGTGCGGGTGGCATCGGCCGGGCGGTCGGTGTCCGGCACCACGCAGGTCGGGCAGGCCCCGAGTTCGTCCATCTCGGGCCAGCGCGGGTAGGTGGCGAGCCGGTCGGTGAAGGTCTTCACATGAGCGGCGACCTCTGCCTCGGGTGCGCTGCGCGCGCCATGCAGCACCAGCGGCGGCAGGAAGCGCATGCCGCACAGGGCCGCGGTCTGTTCGTAGGGCGGCAGGAAGGCGTCAAAGAAGTAGCGGTTGTAGCTGCTGGGGTGGTAGCTGGCCTCGGGGCCGCCGGTGGTGGCGGCCAGCCACAGGTCCTTGCCGCGCAGCGCGTGGCCGCCGTGGCCGTAGGCCCACCCGTAGGCGAGCACGTCGTCCAGCCAGAGCTTTTGCAGCGGCGGCATCGAGTACCACTGGATCGGGTGCAGCATCACCAGCAGGTCGGCCCGCGCGAGGCGCGCCTGTTCGGCCGCGACGTCAATGGCGTAGTCGGGATAGGTGGCGTAGAGGTCGTTGATGTCCACGCCCGGCACCTCGCGGGCGGCGGCCAGCAGCCGGCGGTTCACCCGCGAGTCGCGCCAGCGCGGGTGGGCGGCCAGCAGGTAGATGGACGCAGGGCTCCCCGGGGTCTTCGGTGTTGTTGTCGTCATGGCCGCGAACATAGCGCAAGCCGGCCGCTCGCGCCGCGCGCAGGACAGGCTCCGGGTCTTGCCCCTACCATCGGGCCCCATCGCACGTTGCAGGAGTCGCTGCCATGCCGGTCGTTCTGGTCGCCAATCCCAAGGGCGGCGTGGGCAAGTCCACGCTCGCGACGAACATCGCGGGCTATTTCGCCAGCCAGGGCCACGCCGTGATGCTGGGCGACATCGATCGCCAGCAGTCCTCGCGCCTGTGGCTGGGGCTGCGGCCGCCGGCCGCCGCGCCGATCAAGAGCTGGGATGCGAACGCCGACGGCGACCTGCTCAAGCCGCCGCCCGGCACCACCCACGCGGTGCTCGATTCGCCGGCCGGGCTGCACGGCAAGCGCCTGAAGGAGGTGCTGGCGCTGGCCGACTCGGTGGTCGTGCCCCTGCAGCCGAGCATCTTCGACATCTACGCCACGCGCGATTTCCTGGACCGGCTGGCCGAGCGCACCGCCGGCACGCGCACGCGGGTGGGGCTGGTCGGCATGCGCGTGGACGCCCGCACGCTGGCGGCCGAGCGGCTGCGCGAGTTCGTCGGCCAGCTCGGGCTGCCGGTCGTTGCCGAACTGCGCGACACGCAGAACTACGTGCAACTGGCGGCGCGCGGGCTCACGCTCTACGACATCGCCCCGGGCCGGGTGCAGCGCGACCTCGAACAGTGGCAGCCGCTCACGGCCTGGCTGGACGCGCGCTGAGGTGAATCCCTAGGGCCGCTTGTCGCCGGACCGACACCGCAGCCCGCGCGGCGGGCACCAGAATCGCCGCATGACCAAGAAGACCTTCCAGACCCTTCAGGACCTGGCTGCGTGCGTCGGCCAGCAGGTGGCGACCAGCGACTGGATCACCGTGACGCAGGCACAGGTGAACCAGTTCGCCGAGGCGACGGGCGACCACCAGTGGATCCACGTGGACGTCGAGCGGGCCAAGGCCGGGCCCTTCGGCGCGCCGATCGCGCACGGCTTTCTCACCCTGTCGCTGCTGCCGAAGATCTTCGAGGCCGGGGTGGAGGTGGTCGAGTCGCGCATGGGCGTCAACTACGGCCTCAACCGCGTGCGCTTCATGTCGCCGGTGCCGGTGGGCAGCCGGCTGCGCGGCCACATGAAGCTGCTGTCGAGCGAACCCATCGACGGCGGCGGCGTGCAGATGGTGTGGGAGACCACCATCGAACTCGAAGGAGCGACCAAGCCGGCCTGCGTGGCCGAGTCGGTGGTGCGCCGCTATCCCTGAGGGGCGGCGGCGCCGCGCCGATCACATCGGCATGCCGATGGTGCCG
>JAFEEH010000047.1 GCA_018241185.1 Pseudomonadota bacterium
CATCGCGCATCACCCCGCGGCCTTCTTCCCCTACCGCGAGCCGCAGGTCTACCGGCCGGAATACCTGGCCGCCGTGCGCAAGCTCGCCAACCATTTCTACGACCGGCTCTGCCCCCTGCTCGAAGAGGCGAGGCGCGATGGCGACCTCGACTTCCGCGACACCCGCATCACCGCGCTGGCAGCGTGCAGCCTGCCGGGTTTCCTCTACAGCTGGTACCGGCCCGACGGCCGCCTTGCGCCCGACGCGCTGGCCGCCGAGCTGGCGCAACTGGCCTCGCGCGTGATCGGCCTGCAGCAGCGCAGCGCCCGTTGACCGCTGTCGCCGGCCTCTTGCATTCCGCCTCTCTTCCTACGACTTCACCGGAGACATCCATGACCCTGCATCGCCTGCTCACGCCCGTCGCCTTCGCGGCGGCGCTGTTCGCCACCACCGCCCATGCCCAGGAAACCTACAAGATCGCCTACATCGATCCGCTGTCGGGCCCCTTTGCCAACGTGGGCGAGCTGATGCTGGCGCACGTGCAGTACGCCGTCGACGACGTCAACGCCAAGGGCGGCATCAAGGGCACCAAGCTGCAATTGCTGCAGTTCGACAGCAAGCTCTCGGCGCAGGAGAGCCAGAGCGCGCTTCAGGCTGCGATCGACCAGGGCGCCAAGGCGATCGTGACGGGCGGCTCGGGCTCCTCGGTCGTGTCGGCGCTGGTGCTGGCGGTGAACCGGTGGAACCAGCGCAACCCGGGCAAGGAGCTGATCGTGATGAACCATTCGTCGATCGACCCCGAACTCACCGGCAAGCAGTGCAGCTTCTGGCACTTCCAGACCGATGCGAACACGGCGATGAAGATGAAGGCGATCGCCAACTACATCAAGAAGACGCCCGAGGTGAAGAAGGTCTACCTGCTCAACCAGGACTATGCGCACGGCCGCCAGTGGGCGAGCTACGGCAAGCAGATGGTGGGCCTGGCACGGCCTGACGTGCAGTTCGTGGGTGAGGCCTTCCACCCCATCGGCCGCGTGAAGGACTTCGCGCCCTACGTGGCGAACATCAAGGCCGCGGGCGCCGATTCGGTCATCACCGGCAACTGGGGGCAGGACATGACGCTGCTGCTCAAGGCCGCGGGCGATGCCGGCTACAACCTGCGCTACTTCAACCACAGCGCGGGCGCCGTGCCCGGCACCGTCACCGCGGTGTCGCAGGCCAAGCTGGGCGAGCTGACCTGGGTGGCCGAGTGGCACCCGGGCCAGGCCGATTCGCCCAAGGTCGACGCGCTGGCCAAGGCCTACAAGGCCAAGATGGGCAAGGACTTCCTCGCGCCGCGCATCGACATGGTCCCGCGCCTGCTGGCCGCGGCGATCACCAAGGCCGGCAGCACGGACAGCACCAAGGTCGCCAGGGCGCTGGAAGACATGACCTACGACTCGGTCGTGGGCCCGGTGCGCATGCGCGCCGAAGACCATCAGCTGCTGATCCCGCAGGTGGTCAACACCATCGCACCGGTCGACGGCAAGTCGGTGAGGGTGGGCTACGAGGGCACGAACTACGGCTTCCGCACGGACGCGATCTACACCGGCAACGAGATCGCGCAGGCCACGGAGTGCAAGATGCAGCGGCCTTGATTTGCTATCGAAAAGATAGCTGTCCGCGCCCATCCGGCGGGCGCAGGCGGCCTTTTTTCCTCATAAGGCGCTCGCTCTAAGGGAATATCCCGGCCTCGGGCCGGGGCGGGCGCTCGGGATACTCCCGGCGTCACATTCCCCTCCAACAAGAGACGAGGCGCCCCGATGGCCGGCAAGAATCCGCTCCACCCCATTCCCCACCCTGCGCGCAAGCCCATCGTCGGTAACCTGCTGTCGATCGGTTCCGACTCGCCGGTGCTCGACATGTGGAAGATCGCCCAGGAACTCGGCGGCATCTACTGGCTCGACATGCCGGGCATGCCGGTGGTGGTGATCTCCGACCACGAGCTGGTGAACGAGCTGGTCGACGAGAAGCGCTTCGACAAGAGCACCAACGGTGCGCTGCGCCGGCTGCGGGCGGCGTCGCACGGCCTGTTCACCTCCGACACGCACGAGTCGACCTGGAGCAAGCCGCACAACATCCTGTTGGCCAACTTCAGCCAGCGGGCCATGCAGGCGTATCACCCCATGATGCTCGACATCGCCGAGCAGCTGGTGACGAAGTGGGAGCGCCTGAACTTCGACGACGAGGTGGACGTGACGCGCGACATGACCGCGCTCACGCTCGACACCATCGGCCTGTGCGGCTTCGGCTACCGCTTCAACTCCTTCTACCGCGAGGGCTTCCATCCCTTCGTCGACGCGATGGTGCGCACCCTCGAAACGGTGCAGGACCGGCGCGGCCTGCCGCTGGAAGAGCTGATGATGAAGAAGCAGCTCGCCCAGCAGCGCAAGGACATCAAGTTCATGCACACGATGGTGGAGGACATCATCCGCGAGCGCCGGGCCAGCGGTGCCGACATCGCCACCAAGCCCGACCTGCTGAGCTACATGATCGCGGGCGTCGACAAGAAGAGCGGCGAGAAGCTCGACGACAAGCAGATCCGCGATGAGTGCATCGAATTCCTCATCGCCGGCCACGAGACCACCAGCGGCCTGCTGTCCTTCGCCATCTACTACCTGCTCAAGGACCCGGCCATCCTGGCCAAGGCGCAGGCCGAGGTCGACAGCGTGTTCGGCACCGACCTCACGCAGCGGCCCACCTATGCGCAGGTCAACCGGCTGCAGTACATCGGCCAGATTCTCAAGGAAGCCCTGCGCATGTACCCCACGGCCCCGGCCGTGGCCAAGCGCGCGCTGGCCAACACCGCCATCGGCGAGGGCGGCAAGTACACCATCCACAAGCGCAACATGGTGATCCTGCACGCGCTGGCCATGCACCGGGACAAGCGCGTGTGGGGCGAGGACGCCGACGCGTTCAACCCCGAGCACTTCAGCCGCGAGGCCGAGCGCGCGCTGCCACCCAACGCCTTCAAGCCCTTCGGCACCGGGCAGCGCGCCTGCATCGGCCGCCAGTTCGCGCTGCAGGAGGCGACGCTCACGCTGGCCATGGTGATCCAGCGCTTCAAGCTCATCGACCACGCCAACTACCAGCTCAAGGTCAAGGAGGCGCTGACGATCAAGCCCGAGGGCTTCCGCATCAAGGTGGAGCCGCGCGACCCGGCGGCCTTGCGTGCCACGCATCCGGCGTCCGGCAGCACGGCCGCGACCGGCGGCGCCGGGGCTGCCCCGGAGGTGCCGCATTCGTCCGCCGCCGGCGAGCGCGCGCGCCACGGCACCTCGCTGCTGGTGCTGCACGGCTCCAACCTCGGCAGCGCCGAGGACTTCGCGCGCCAGCTGGCCGAGGCCGGCACCTTGCGCGGCTACTCGACGCAGCTGGCGTCGCTGGACGACTACGCCGAACGCCTGCCCGCGGCCGGCGCGGTCGCCATCGTCAGCGCCTCTTACAACGGCGCCGCGCCCGACAACGCGGTGGAGTTCTGGCGCTGGCTCGAAGGCGCCAATGATTCGCTCAACGGAGTGAGTTATTCGGTCTTCGGCTGCGGCAACACCGACTGGGCCTCTACCTACCAGGCGGTGCCGCGGCGCATCGACGATCGCCTGGCCGAGCTGGGCGCCGAGCGCGTGCATCCCCGCGGCGAAGGCGACGCGCGCGAGGACATGGACGGCGCCTTCCAGGCCTGGGCCGATGCGCTGTGGCCGGTGCTGGGCGAGCGTTTCGGCGTGAAAGCCGAGGCCGGCGCGCCCGAAGCGGCGGCGCCCCTGTACACCGTCGAGGAGATGCCGCCACCGCAGACCAGCGGCCTGGTCGATTCGCTGGGTGCCGTGCCGCTGCGCGTGCTGGTCAATCGCGAACTGCAAAGCGGCGAGGACGATGCCGCTCCGGAGCGGTCCACGCGCCACATCGAACTGGCGCTGCCCGAGGGCGTGCGCTACACCGCGGGCGATCACCTCAGTGTGGTGCCGCGCAACGGCGCCTCGGTGGTCGAGCGTGCGATGCAGCGCTTCGGCTTCGCGCGCGACGCGCACGTGCGCCTCAGCGCTGCACCGGGCCGCAGCACCTTCCTGCCGGTGGACGAGGTGGTCTCGGTGGAGCGCCTGCTGTCCGACTACGTCGAACTGCAGGACGTCGCCACCCGCAAGCAGATCGGCGTGCTGGCCGCGGCCACGCGCTGCCCTTTCACGCAGAAGTCCCTGGGCGCGTTCGTCGGCAACGACGAGTCGGTGGCGGCGCACTACAAGCCCGAGGTGCTGGCCAAGCGCAGGTCGGTGCTCGACCTGCTGGAGGAGTTCCCGGCTGTCGAGCTGCCCTTCGCGGCGTACCTGGAGATGCTCTCGCCGCTCACGCCCCGCTACTACTCGATCTCGTCCTCACCCGTGGTCGATCCGGCGCGCGCGAGTGTCACGGTGGGCGTGGTCACCGGGCCTGCCCGCTCGGGGCGTGGCCGCTTCGAGGGCGTGTGCTCGAACTTCCTCGCGCGCGCAAAGGAGGGCGATACGGTGCACGGCTTCGTGCGCGGCACCACGGCCGACGGTTTCGGGTTGCCGGACGATGCGGCCAGGCCGCTCATCATGGTGGGCCCGGGCACCGGCCTGGCGCCCTTTCGCGGCTTCCTGCAGGAACGGGCGGTGCGCAAGGCGCAGGGCCAGCCGCTCGGCCAGGCGTTGCTCTTCTTCGGCTGCCGCCATCCGCGGCAGGACTTCATCTACGCCGACGAACTGCAGGCCTGGGCGGAGGACGGCGTGGTCGAACTGCACACGGCGTTTTCGCGCGCCGATGGGAAGAAGGCCTACGTGCAGGACCGGCTGCGCGAGCAGGCCGACACCGTGTGGCGCCTGCTGCAGGCGGGAGGGCATGTCTACATCTGCGGTGATGGCTCCCGCATGGAGCCCGATGTGCGCCGCACGCTGGTCGACATCGCCCGCGCGCACGGCGAGGACGGCGAGGCCTGGATGGAGACGATGATCGCCGGCCGGCGCTACGTGCTGGACGTGTGGGCCGGCAATTGAAGTGCTAGCGCTGCTGGCGGCAGATGTTCGAGCCGGTCGCGGTCAGCTTGAGCGAGCCGCCGGTCCATTCGAGCCAGGAGAGGCTCACGAGGTCGTCGATCACGGCCTCCTCGATCTCGCCGGCACGCCGCAGGCGCAGCAGGTCGGCCACCTGCGGGAGCTGCGCGCGCAGCGCGTCCCGGCGGAGCGAGGTGAAGGTTGCGCTATCCATGCTGACCTTTCGAACCGTTGAATCCGACCAGCGTACCACCTGCGCGCACGCCGGCACGAATTAAAAAACCGTCGCCGCGCCAAATCGCCTACACTCGCCCGATCGACTGCAGCGTGCTCGTTGCTGCAGCCCTTGATTGACTCCTCGCGGCATCGCTGGCCGCACAGGCCCCGGCCAAGCAGGCTTCGCTCCCCGAGCAAGCTTCGTTTCTGTCTCCGCCCCGGCGTCACTCCTCCTCGGCGAGCTTCATTCGCGGTCCGTTCAACAAGAACACGCATCGGGCCGCTCTCCTCCCCCGATCCATTCGCGTGCTGCTTCGGCCTTGTCCGATGCGCACGGGTCGCGCGGCACCCAGAAGCCGCTTTCGATTCCATGCAGACACCCCAAGCCCACGAAGTGGGCCGATACCTGGTCACACCGATGACCAAGCTCACCGAGACCGGCCAGTACGCCGCCTCGGTCTCCATCCGCCGCGGCATGCACGACCGGGTCTTCCGGTTGATTCCGCGCTTCGACTCGGCCACGCGCGCCGCGGTCTATGCGCTGGCCCAGGGCCGGGCGTTCGTCCTCAACAACCAACTGGCCTGAGCGCGGCTCGGCCCATCAACCAAGGAGCTTCGTGGCCAAGGAAGAACTCATCGAAATGCAAGGCCGGGTGGAAGAAGTGCTGCCCGATTCGCGATTCCGCGTCACGCTCGACAACGGCCACAGCCTCGTCTGCTACGCCGGCGGCAAGATGAAGAAGCACCGCATCCGCGTGCTGGCCGGCGACAAGGTGTCGCTCGAAATGTCGCCCTACGACCTCAACAAGGGTCGCCTGACCTTCCGTCACCTGGAGCAGCGCTCCGGTGGCGGTTCCTCCGCCATGCGCCGTCCGGCGCGCTGATGGCGCATTCACAGACCATGAACCGGGCCGCGGTGGCCCGACATACCGATCAAGGAAACACCATGGAAAACAGACTCTACGTTGGCAATCTCTCCTATTCGATGCGCGACGACACGCTGCAGCAAAGCTTCTCGCCGTTCGGGCATGTCGTGTCCGCCAAGGTCATGATGGAGCGCGACAGCGGCCGTTCGAAGGGCTTCGGCTTCGTCGAGATGGGTTCGCCCGCGGAAGCGCAGGCCGCCATCGAAGGCATGAGTGGCAAGGAAGTCGACGGCCGTGCCCTCACCGTCAATCTGGCCCGCCCGATGGAGCCGCGCAGCGGTGGCTACGGTGGCGGCGGCGGTGGTGACCGTCGCGGCGGTGGTGGCGGCTACGGCGGCGGCAACCGCTATTGATGACGGCCGGCGAAGCCGGCTTCATCGATGTTTCTGCCAACGGCCGTTCCGATCGGCCTGCTCGTTGTGCAGAAAAAAGGGGCGCTTCCGGCGCCCTTTTTTTTGTGTGAAGGCGTGGACTGCTCCCCGGTGTTCACTTGCGTGACGGGTCCGGGTAGACCAGCGGGCCGAGGCGGCTGCGGTCGAAGGGCTTCCAGTCGTCCTCGGGCTGGGCCAGGCGGTCGGCCAGCGCGTAGAGCACGGCCGGGTGCGTGCCCATGCCCACGTGGCTGGCGAGCACCTCGATGTTCTCGTTCTGCGGGCCGGGCCGGTCGACGCTGCACTGCCAGGCCACCACCCCGTCGGTGCGGCTGAAGATCGACGTCGTGGGCACCGGCGGCACGGGGCTGATGTGCTGCATGCGCTCGGGATCGCGCGAGCTCTGGCCGCTGACCATCTCATACACGCGCCAGGCGTTGGTCGCGCGCGGGCTGCCGGCGAAGGGGCTGCCCAAGGTGACCACGTCGCGCACCAGGTGCGGATGTCGGCTGGCCAGCAGGCGGGCGAACACGCCGCCCAGGCTCCAGCCCACCAGGCTGACCTTGCGGCCCTCCTTGTCGTGCAGGGCCTGCAGGCGGGCGACCATGGCGGCCTCCACGCCGGGGCGCGGGCCGAAGTTGTTGCCCAGGCCCCAGCCGTGCACGTCGTGGCCGCGGCCGCGCAGGTAGCGGCGCAGCAGGCGGGTGGAGATGTCGCTGGCCACCAGGCCCGGCAGCACCAGCACCGGGTGGCCGTCGCCGCGCGGCGCGAACTGGAGCCAGGGCCACATCATCAGCGTGGCGCCGGTCTCCCAGAAGGCGCGGCCCTCGGCCAGCATCAGCAGGCGGGAGGGCGGGGCGATGCGTTCTTCTTGGATGGCGTCGAAGGTGGTCGTGCTCATTCGTTGGTTCTCCTTGGTGCGTCGTTGGCTCGACATGGTTGTTGTGCTGTGCTAGCCGAGGTATTTCGACCGCAGGTAGTCAAGGTACGCCCTGGATTCGCTGGAAACATAGGGAGAAACGAGCGTCAGCGTGTAGTACGCCGCCATCCCCGGGTCGGCCTGTGCCATCTCGTGGCGTCCAGGCACCAGGCGTTCGAAAGACAGCCAGCAGGTCGTCGTGAAGACGATCTGCAGCGCCAGCATCTGCGTCTGCTCCGGCGTGGCCTCGATCACGCCCAGCGCCGCGAGCGTCTCGCACAGCGCCTGCGCGGCCAGGAGGTTCTGCGCCGTCAGCGCCTGGGCGCGCTCACCCAGCGCCGGGTACTCGGCGGCCAGGTGGCCCATGTCGCGGTAGATGAAGCGGTAGCCGTCGATCGCCTCGGAGCGCAGGTGCAGCGCCAGCCAGAGGTCGTCGATGGCACGGATGCCCGCTGCGGAGCCGTTGAGCGACATCAGCCGTTCCTCGAAGCGCCGGAACAGCCACTCCACGATCGATTGCTTGGTCTTGAAGTGGTAGTGCAGGTTGCCGGGGCTGATCTCGGCTTCCGCGGCGATGCGGTGCGTCGACACCGCTGCCAGCCCGTGCGTGTTGAACAGCGCCAGGCTGGCCAGCAGGATGCGATCGCGGGTAGGAGAGCCGGCCACAGGAGGAGGACTACAGGCTGCGCTGCGCGCCGTCAGCGTGACCTGCTGCCGCCGCCGCGCTTGCGCGGGGCCGGCGAGCCGCCCCGCAGCCGCTCGATCTGCGCCAGCGCCTCGTCGAGTTGCGCGCGCAGTGCGGCCACCTCGTCGCGGGTGGGCACGCCCAGCCGCTCGAGCGCCGCCGCGACACGCTGGTCGAACACGTCCTCGAACTTGCGCAGGCCCAGCGTCTCGAGCCCGGGAAAGCTGCGCGATGTCGGCTTGCCCTCGGCGTCGGGGCGCGGCGGGGCGATGCCCAACAGCGTCTCGATCACGTTCGTGTGGCGGCGGGTGACGTCCTGGCGCACGGTGTCGAGCGCCTTGAGACCGGCGCGCCACAGCCCCGTGGGGGCGGGTGCATTCTTGTCGTCTGGTGCCGCCGCGTCGACTCGCGGTGCCGCGCGCTTGCGCGTCGGCTTCCTGGCAGCCGCTGCCGGCGCCGAAGCCTTCTTCTTGCGGGGCGCCGGGCCCGTGGCCTTGGCGGCTTTTTCTTCGGTGCCGGTGCCCGGTTCGGGGCGGATGCGTCGGGTGGCCATGGAGTCTCCGTCGATGCGATCAGGGCCTCAGCGCGGCCGCCGCGCGCGAGGCACGGCGGCGGGAGTGCGCGGGGCTCAGGCCCGGCGGGCGCTGCGCGCAGCGCGGCGGACCGGCTTCGCGCGCACCGTGGTGGCTTCGGCCGATTCTGCCTTGTCGCCCGCCACGCGGGCTTCGATCTTGCCCGCGCCTTCGGCGACCTTCTCGGCAACCTTCAGCGAAATCTGCGCGAAGGGCAGGTGCACGGCCTGCAGCGTGTTCAGCACCGACGTGCCGATGTCGGAGTTCACGCGCTGGCTGGCGTCGGCCACGTACTGGATGCCGCCGGCGGTGCGCTCGGCCACGGTGTCCATCAGCTTCTCGGTGAAGGCGGTGTCGCTCTCCAGGCGGGTGGCCAGGAAACCGGCGACCTTCTCCTGGGCGCCCAGCAGGCGTGCCTTGACGTCTTCGCTGACGAAGGGGAGCTTGCTGGTGCCGACGGCGTCGGCGTAGCGGGTGCTCGCGCCGCCGATCACGCGGCCGGCGCCGGTGCGCCAGGCGTTCAGCAGGTGCTTGCCGGCGGCGTTGTATTGGCCGACGACGTCGATGGCAACGGTGCGCAGGGTGGTGGTCATGGTGAAGTCCTTGGAAGTGGGAAGTGGGGCGGACGGTGCCGCGATGGATGAATGATCCCGCCAAAGGCCTAGGCCATGAAAACCAGAAGTTCCAGAAACTTAGGGCAACTGCCCAAATGGAGAGTCACCCCCCAAGCCGCTTCGCGGCTCCCCCCTCCGCTGCGCGAGGGGGGCGCACCCAGCGGCCTGGCCAAGCCAGTTCCGCGGGTGCCCTGGGGGCGTCGCTTCGCTCGCCGGCTGGAGGGGGCATTTGCTATCAAAAGAGTAGCTGGAGGCGGCCGTCCGGCGGGCCCTGGAGGCCGATTTGGCTTGAAACTCCGGGCGCTCCGTACACTCGAATGGCCACCATCCCACGGAGTTCCACATGACCACCATCCGCCTCATCGGCGCCCCCACCGACGTGGGCGCCAGCGTCCGCGGCGCCGGCATGGGGCCGGATGCCCTGCGCGTGGCCGGCCTGGCCGAGACGCTCTCGCGCCAGGGCTTGACGGTGGTCGATGGCGGCAACCTCGCCGGGCCGGCCACGCCCTGGGGCGAGCCGCCGGAAGGCGGGCTGCGCCACCTCGACGAAGTCGTGGCCTGGAACCGCAGCGTGTACGACGCCGTCGACACCGCGCTGGGTGCGCACGAGGTCCCGCTGCTCATGGGCGGCGACCACTGCCTGGCGATCGGCTCCATCAGCGCCGTCGCCTGGCACGCGCGCAAGCGCAACAAGAAGCTGCGCGTGATCTGGCTCGACGCGCACTCCGACGTCAACACCGAGACCACCAGCCCCAGCGGCAACCTGCATGGCATGCCGGTGGCCTGCCTGCTGGGCCACGGACCCGCTCCGCTCACGGGCTGGAGCGGCGAGCGCGCCGCGGTGGGGCACGACGCGCTGCGCTTCATCGGCATCCGCAGCGTCGACGCCGACGAGCGCGAAGCCATCCGCACGCTGGGCCTGCAGGTGTACGACATGCGCCACATCGACGAGCACGGCATGCGCACCACCATGGTCGAGGCGCTGCAGGACGTCGACGACGACACCCACCTGCACGTGAGCTTCGACCTCGACTGCCTCGACCCCGACGTGGCGCCCGGCGTGGGCACCGGCGTGCGCGGCGGGCCCACCTACCGCGAAATGCAGCTGTGCATGGAGATGATCGCGGACACCGGCCGACTGGGTTCGCTCGACGTGGTCGAGATCAACCCCGCGCTGGACGTGCGCAACCGCACGGCCGAGCTGGCGGTGGAGTTCATCGAGAGCCTGTTCGGCAAGTCGACGCTGGTGCGTTGAGGCCGGGCCGGTCGGCCTGGCAATGGCTGTGCTCCTACACGCGCCGCCGTCGTGCGGGAGACGCCGGCGGCGGCCGCACAGCTTTACATTGGGCAACCGCCATGAGCCCCGCCCCGATATCTGACCCCGAAGGCCCCTTGCGCGTGCTGGTGGTCGAGGACGATCCCGCCACGCTCGCCACCACCGTCGAGATGCTGCAGGCCCTGGGCCATTGGGCCACCGGCGTGGGCACCGCGGAGTCCGCCCAGTCGCGCTACTTCGACGGCGCGTTCGATGTGGTGATGACCGACGTCGGCCTGCCCGCCCTCTCGGGCCTGGATCTTGCCGCGTCGCTGCGCGCGAAGCATCCGATCCGCATCCTCTTCGCCACCGGCCAGCCGGCACCGGCCAAGCCCTTGCCAGGCGCGCGCTGGCTGCAGAAGCCCTTCGGCATCGATGCGCTGGCCGAGGCGCTCGAGGCACTGCGCGGGGGCGGCGGGTGTCCTAACCGCGATTCGCCGTCAACGGCACCGGCGCACTGACAGGCGCGGCAGGCTCGGTCTTGGCGGCCGCAGGCGGCGTCGGCGACTCGGCCGGCAGCGGCTGCGCCGCCAATGGCTCGGCCGCAAGGGTGGAGGCCGGCACCACGGGCGTCGCCACCGGCTCGGTGAGCGGCGGCGGCTGCGGCGGCCCGCGGCGCGATTCGGGCGGGTAGGGCGAGCCGAGGTAGCGCTCGATCAGGGTGAAGAAGCGCTCGTAGAACCCCTCGTCCGTGAGCGTCTGGCTCGCAACCTTCACCATCGCGTCGTTGCTCGCGTTGAAGGGCAGCGACACGGAGCCGATCGCCCCCACGCCCACGCTGGCCGAGCTGTTGACCTTCTTGAGTTCGTAGCGCTCCTGCACCGCGGTGGCGAAGGCGATCGAGCCGCGCTCGTCGCCCTGCTCGTTGGCGCAGACCACGCGGAACTCCACCTCCAGGTGCACTTCACCCTCGGGCTGAAAGTTCTTGCGGCCGATGACCTGCTCGGCCGTGGCGGTGGTGATGAGGTAGCCCTGACTCAGCAGCGCGCGCCGCGCTGCCTCGCAGGTGCGGCCCTGCGCCACGCCGTAGGTGCGGGTGTGCGTGGTCGTGGAGTCGAAGGCCTCGGGGTCGTAATGCTTCACCGGCCGTGGGCCGGACGAGCCACACGCCGCCAGCAGCAAGGCGCCGAGTGCCGCGGCTGGCCAGCGCCATGCACCTCGGCGCGCGGCCCGGGCCTGAGCGGGTACGGAAAAGGGCGCGGGCGGGGTGGCAGGCATGGGTGTCGATCGGCGAGGATGGTGGGTGGGCGCCGCCTGGAAGGCAGTGGCCGCGTTCGAGCCCGGGGTGCGGCGGATGTTCCCGCACGGTCCTGCGATCGCTCGATTGCTACCAAAATCATAGCTGCTCGCGCCCACTGGGCGGGCGCTGCAGCCACTTTTCGTTCAGAACGTCAGGCCACCGGCGGCCGCAGCGGAAAGCGGGCCGAGAACACCACGTACGGGTCGGCGTGGGTGTAGTCGATGGTGCCGCCGTGCGCCACCGCGATGGCGCGCGCGATGTGCAGGCCCAGCCCCAGGCCGCCCTTGTTGCGCGCGTTGGGCTGCGTCTGGCGCTTGAAGGCGCTGAACAGGTGCGGCACCAGCTCGGGTTCGATCGGCGGGGCGCTGTTGCTCACGTCGAAGTGCACCTCGTCGCCCTGCACCGACAGCTGCACGATCACCGGCTCGCCCGGTGTGCCGTGGTGGCGCGCGTTGCTGATCAGGTTGGCGAAGACCTGCGCGATGCGGTCGGCATCGGCATGCGCGAGCAGGCTCGGGGGCAACTCCTTGATGAGGCTCACGCCCGGGTGGGCCGTGTGCGCCTCGTCGAGCAGGTCTTCCAGCACGCGCGACAGGTCGACCTCGGCGAACTGCATCTGCAGGCCCAGCCCGGTCTGCAGGCGCGAGGCATCGAGCACCTGGCCGATCAACCGCGCCATGCGGCTGCTCGAGGACTGGATGCGCTGCCCGAGGCGGCTGCCCGCCGAGGCATCGGGCGAGTCGGCCGGGCCGCGCTCCAGCACGCGCGCAGCCATGGCGATGGACTGCAGCGGGTCGCGCAGGTCGTGGCCCAGCATGGCCAGCAGCTGGGTGCGGGCGCGGTTGAGCTCGGTCATGCGCGCGGCATTGGCACGCGCCAGCTCGTCGAGCAGTTGCCAGCCCAGGGTGCGCTCGCCTTCGGTCCACGGCACGCTGGTGCCGCGCACCTCCTGCTTCCACACGTCGAAGGAGCCGCGCGGCGTGAGGCGCGGGCCCAGCGGGCCGCTCACGTATTCCTTCTCCGGCCGGCCACCCCAGTGGATCGTCTCGATCTGCTCCTTGCGCAGCAGCACCAGCCAGCCGCCGGCCAGCTCGTCGAAGCGCAGGGCCAGCATGCCTGCCCACACGCCGGCCTCGTCCGTCAACGCGGCCGACAGTTCGGCGAGGCGATGGCTCTCGACCACCTGGCCGGCCGGCGCATCGGGGCCGGTCAGCCATTGCACCAGGCGGCTGGCCATGTCACGCGGCAGGTCGCCGTGCACCACCAGCTTGGCGTCTTCGGCCACCACCACCGCCTGGGCCTCGAAGGCCGCGCCGATGTCGCCGGCCATCGAGGCCAGCGCATTCACCGGGTCGTCGGCATGCAGCACGGCTTCGATCAGGCGCGCGCGCAGCCGAGCGCCGTCTTCGGCGCGCCGGGCGTCCTCGCGCGCCAGCAGGCTCTGCACATTGGCCGCCAGCACCTGGGCCAGCACGTCGCACGCCATGCGCACCGAGTACGGCACCTGCAGGGCCGTGCGGTGATGGCAGGCCAGCATGCCCCACAGCTTGCCCTGCACCACGATCGAGATGCTCATCGACGCACCCACGCCCATGTTGCGCAGGTACTCGATGTGGATGGGCGACACGCTGCGCAGCAGGCAGTGGCTCATGTCCAGCGGCGGCAGCGCGGCGCTGGCGGCCGTCACCGCCACCGGCGCGGCCTGCACGTCGGCGATCAGCCGCAGCGTGTTGACCACGTACAGGCGCCGCGCCTGGGCCGGGATGTCGCTGGCCGGGTAACGGCGGCCGATGAAGGGTTCCAGCGCGTCGACCTTCTCCTCGGCCACCACCTCGCCGCTGTCGTCGTGGCGGAAGCGGTAGGCCATCACGCGGTCGAAGCCGGTGAGTGCGCGCACCGCGCCCACGGCCAGCGCCAGAAGGGCATCGGTGCTGGTCTGGCGCTTGAGCCGGTCCATCGCCCGGTGCGCCTTGAGGGCGAAGTCGGCCACCGCATCGTCGGCCACGGGCCGCAGCTCGAACTCGGCGACGGCCTGGGTGCCCACGCGGTGCGCAACGAAATCGAACACGCGGCCGCCCAGCGTCACCTCGGTCGCCTGCGGCTGGCCTTCGTCTGCATCGGCCAGGGCGGCGGCGATCAAGCCGTTTACTTCGGCATCACCGCCGAAATCGGCCGGTGCCAGCGTGGCGCCGGCCAGGGGGACGGCAACGCCCAGCAGGGCGGACGCGTTGGCACTGACGTGCGTGGCGCGGCGCTGGGCATCGAAGGCCAGCAGCGCGCCGTGCGGCTGCACCAGGCCCGGGATGTGGATCGGCTCGCGGTCGCAGTTGTCCAGCGTGACCGCGGCGGGCGCGGCGACCGGTGTCATGCAGCACGCTCCCGCGCGCGGCGGCAGGCCAGGAGCAGCGCGAACGCCTGCACGGCGCCGTCGCAGGCAGCCCGGACGTCGTCGTCGGTGCGCAGTTGCTGGCGCAGTTCGGCGAGGAAGGCAGACCAGCGGGCGCCGGTGTCGCGCCCGGCGCCTTGCAGGTAGGCCAGCGGGTGCGGCGCCAGCGCGTCGGCCAGGCGGCGGTACATCACCTGGCCGCCCAGGCGCGAGCCCTCGATCACGTAGGCCACGCCCCAGCCGAAGGGACCGGGCGCCGTGGCAGGAGAAGGCGGCGAAGTCGACTGGTCTCGATGTGGCGCACTGAGCAGGCGCTCACATTCGGCCAGATCCGCGTCGACGCGTCGTGCCTCGTCATCCAGTCGCTCGGCATCCACGGGCAGCGCGCGCAGGGCGTCCACCCAGTCGGCCAGCAGGGCGAGGTGGCACCGGTAGTCGGCCAGCGAGGGGTTCGGGCGTGCCAGCGGCATGCTCGCATCCACCTCCGCGTGCAGGTGCGCCGTGGCCCGCCGCAGCGCATCACGGGGGTCGGGGGCGCTCGCCGGGGCGCGGCGGGCATCGGTGGCAGGCAGGGCCATCAGGCGGGGGCGGAGTAGGAAAGGATCGGGCCTGAATCGGCCCGATCGGTTAACAGTTGTTGATGATACGGGCGCCCTGCCCGGGTGCGCTGTCAGCCGACCCAGCAAAAGACATGGTCGGCCCGCGCACGCGTGGCCGCGATGCGGCGGGCGTTGGGCTCGTCGGTGCCGGCCACCCAGGCCCGTGCTTCGCCCGCGCTGCGGCCGAAAGCCTCATGTCGGGCCACCAGGCGCTGCAGGCGCAGATCGTCGTCGCCGCCCACGTACCAGCAGGCGTCGAGCAGCGGGCGCACGCCGGCCCAGCTGCCTTCATCGAACAGCAAGTAGTTGCCTTCGGCGATCAACAGCGTCGTTTCGGGCTGAATCGGGATGCTGCCCGCTACGGCCTCCTCGATCTCGCGGCGGAAAGCCGGGGCGTAGACCGGTGGGTCGCCCGGCCGCTGGGCGCGCACCCGCGCCAGCAGCGCCACATAACCCGCGGCGTCGAAGGTGTCGGGAGCGCCCTTGCGGCCGGCACGCCCCAGCCGGTGCAGCTCGGCGTTGGCCAGGTGGAAACCGTCCATCGGCACGATCTGCGCCCGCGCGCCGTAGTGCGCCGCCAGCGCCTCGGCCAGTGTGGACTTGCCCGCGCCGGGCGGCCCCGTCAGCCCCAGCAGCACCCGCCGGCCGGGGCCGAGCAGGGCATCGATGCGGGCAAGGGCGTCAGACGGGATCGGCGGCAGCGGCATGCCGGCCATTGTGGCGCTGCTCGCATTCACTCCCTCTCCCTCTGGGAAAGGGCTGGGGTGAGGGCACGCGGCGCTCGATTTGCTCGCGGCGCTTCACTTGTGTCCCAACCCGCTCGCGCAGCACGACCCCAGCAAGTGGCCAGTCCCAATCAGGGATACAACCCGCGCTCTTCCCGCGCGATCAGGATTCGCTCGCAAGCCACCGCGTAGGTCGCAGTGCGCAGCGAGATCTTGTGCTGCTCGCCCTTGGCCCAGATGTGGTCGAAGGCGCCGACCATGATGCGGTCCAGCCGCTGGTTGATCTCGTCCTCGGTCCAGAAGAAGGACGAGAAGTCCTGCACCCACTCGAAGTACGACACCGTCACGCCCCCGGCGTTGCAGATCACGTCGGGCACCACCAGCACCCCGCGCTCGGCCAGGATGTCGTCTGCCTCCGGCACCGTCGGGCCGTTGGCGCCCTCGAGCACCAGGCGCGCGCTGATCTTGCGCGCCCGCTCGGCCGTGATCTGCCCTTCCAGCGCCGCCGGAATCAGGATGTCGCTCTTCACGTCCCAAAAGGCGTCGTTGTCCACCTTCTCGCCGTCCTTGAAGCCCAGGATGCCGCCCTCGTCCTTCGAGAAGGCCATCAGCGCCGGCATGTCGAAGCCCTTGTCGTTGACCAGCGTGCCCGTGTGGTCCTGCACAGCCACCACCTTGGCCCCCGCTTCCGCAAACAGCTCGGCCGCCACCGAGCCCACATTGCCGAAGCCCTGCACCGCCACGCGTGCGCCGCGCAGGTCCAGCCCCATGCGGCGCGCCGCCTCGCGCCCGGTCACGAACACGCCGCGGCCCGTGGCCTTGACCCGGCCCAGCGAACCGCCCAGGTGGATCGGCTTGCCCGTGACCACGCCGGTGGCCGTGGATCCGGTGTTCATCGAGTACGTGTCCATCATCCAGGCCATGATCTGGCCGTTGGTGTTCACGTCGGGTGCGGGAATGTCGGAGTGCGGGCCGATGATCAGGCCGATCTCGCTGGTGTAGCGGCGCGTGACCTTTTCCAGCTCGTTGCGCGACAGCTTCTTCGGGTCAACCCGGATGCCGCCCTTGGCACCGCCGTACGGCAGGTTCACCGCTGCGCACTTCACGGTCATCCACGCCGACAGTGCCATCACCTCTTCGAGTGTGACGTCGGGGTGGAAGCGCACCCCGCCCTTGCCCGGGCCGCGGCTCATGTTGTGCTGCACCCGGTAGCCCTCGTAATGGGCGATCGTGCCGTTGTCCATCTCGATCGGTACGTCCACGATCAGCGCCCGCTTCGGCCGCTTGAGCGTCTCGGACCAGCGGGCCAGGTGGCCGAGGTAGGGGATGACGCGGTCGACCTGGGAGAGGTAGGTGCCCCAGGGGCTGGTGGGGGAGGGGTGGACGTAGGAGAGGGAGCTGTTGGAGGACATGGCTGGAGCAGCGCGGAGTGAAAGTGGTATCACCTTAGCGCTGCAAACGTTGCCTTTCCAGCGCTATGCGTGCGGCGATGGCGGCCATGCGGTTCTGGCAATCAGCTTGTCGAATCTCGCCGAGCCAACCGGAAGGCTTTCAGACGCAGGGGCGATCTCGTAAGCGCGCCGCGGGCCAACACCATTGGGCTAGCATTTGCCGTTCGTGGGCTGAGGCCAATAGCTGTGCCTGTGGCTCTTACGGCATCGGATGCACAATTTGCCGTTGCGGCACGTGCGAAATGAAAGCAGTCTGGTCAAGGGGCGCTCCGCTGTGCGGTGGCAGGTTGACGTCTGCGGGCCGCCAGCAAAGCAGGCCCGATGTGGGCCGGGCAAGACTACACATGGCGTGCCGATTGCCCTAGGTGGTCCAGCCTGCCGGTATAAGCCGCCCAGAAAAACAAAAAGAGGACCGTGCCGAGACACGGTCCTCTTTTTTGCTTCGCCTTTTTAGAGCGTGGATGTCGCCCAACAAGGGCTTGACGCGAAACGCTTCAAGTCAAGCCGGGCTTGGGCAGCAGAGGTGGTCGAAGATTAGGTGCCCGAGCAGGTCTTCGGACGAACAGAAGCATCCAGGTTGGACGTGCAAGACCAGTCAGCGTTTGCAGCGGTATAGGTGAAGGTGATGGTTTTGCCCATCAGCTTGTCATTCACACCCGTGGTCTTGAACGTTGCCGTAAGAGCACAGGAAGTAGCGGCCGTGGGCGTAGCCGTGATGTTGGCGACATATTTGCCGCTGAGCGTGAAGTTGTTGGCCGTATTCAGAGCGCCCGCAGGAGTCGGGGCCACTGGCGGCGTAGCCGTGGGATCCCCAGGCGTTGCATCGGCGGTGCTGCAAGCAGTGGCCAAGCCGTTGGTGCCGGAGATATCCATGACGGGGGTCTTGAGACCAGCAAGCAAGTTCATCGCTTCTGTGGTCTGCGCACGAGCCGTGTAGTTTTGATACTGCGGCAGTGCCACAGCAGCCAGAATACCGATGATCGCCACGACGATCATCAGTTCGATGAGGGTGAAACCCTTTTGCACGTTACGTGCGATGGAACGACGGTTCATTTGAACTAACTCCTTGAAGAAACAGCATGCCCTTGGGGTGGGTGATCCGCGACGGGTCACCGCCTCGGTGCCATCTTCTTTGCAGTCGGCGTGCCAGCCGCCACGGGCGGTCCGAAGTGTGATTTTGTATTCATCTGTAACGCATATGGCGCTGCTGGCGCGCCAGCGTGTCACGCCTGGCGTGACAGCGCGTGCCAGAATCTTGTCAGACGAGGTCCAGCGCGCATGACAGAACTGCCCACCATCACCATCGAAACGGCCATGTCCATCACGGATCGGCGCAGCAAGCGCACGTGGATGCGTCGGCTGGAAGAGGGTGCGGTGCGGCAGGTGGGGCCGGATGCGGGGTTGCAGACCCGGCTGGTGCTGGAAGACGTACTGCCGGTCACAGCCATTCCTTTTACGCCGGACATGGAGCCGCTCCTGATGCAGGCCAGCATGGGCCACGCGGAGGCGCAGGCCGAGTTGGGCCAGATGTTCTGCCTCGCCGACCGCAACGACCTGGGCGCCTACTGGCTGCAGCAGGCGGCAGAGCGGGGCAGCGCAGATGCGATGCAGTGGCTCGCGGTGCTGTCGGCTCGGGGTGTGGGCATCGCCAAGGACGATGGCGAAAGCCTGCGCTGGCTACGGCGCGCGGCGCAGCTGGGCCATGCGATTGCGCGGGAGCAGTTGGGCGGATTGCAGGCAGCGTGACTTTCGGGGCGGGGCTTCGACAGGCTCAGCCTGAACGGGTGGTGGGCCGAGGCCGCCCGCCAAAGATCGCCGTCCCTACCCGCACCATCGTGCTGCCCGCGGCGATGGCCGCCTCCAGGTCGGCGCTCATGCCCAGTGACAGGGTATCGACCGCGATGCCCGCCGATCGGATCTGATCGAAAACGGCTGCAGCGCCCATGAACAGGGCGCGCTGCGCTACGAAATCAGGAGCGGGCTCTGGGATCGCCATGATCCCGCGCAGCCGCAGACGAGGCAGTTCGGCCACCGCGCGGGCCAGCGCCGCTGCTTCCTGGGGCGGCACGCCGGACTTGTTCGCCCCTCCATCCACGTTCACCTGCAGGCACACCTGCAGCGGCGGCATGCCGGCCGGGCGCTGTTCCGACAGCCGCTGGGCGATCTTGAGCCGGTCCACGCTGTGCACCCAGTCGAAGTGCTCGGCCACCGAGCGCGTCTTGTTGCTCTGCAGGGGGCCGATGCAATGCCATTCCAGTTCGGCGCGCAAGTCGGCCAGGGCCTCGATCTTGCTGAGGGCTTCCTGCACGTAGTTCTCGCCGAAGGCGCGCTGGCCGGCGGCGTGGGCTTCGCGGACAGCCTCGGGGCCGAAGGTCTTGGAAACCGCCAACAGTTGCACGCCGGCTGCATCCCGGCCCGCGGCCGTGCAGGCTTTCACGACGCGAGCGCGTACTTGCTGGAGGTTGTCGGCGATCGTCGTCATAATCTTTCAAAAGCGTATCAAAACGTCACGAAGCTGGATTGCAGCCTGTTCGGACGTCTAGCCAACCGAGGAACCGCGCGTGGACATCACCCAACTGCTGGCCTTCAGCGTCAAGAACAAGGCGTCGGACTTGCACCTGTCGGCTGGGCTGCCGCCCATGATCCGGGTGCACGGCGACGTGCGGCGCATCAACGTCGACGCGCTCGACCACAAGGCGGTGCACGCCATGGTGTACGACATCATGAGCGACGGCCAGCGCAAGCACTACGAAGAGTTCCTGGAGGTCGACTTCTCGTTCGAGATCGAGGGGCTGGCGCGCTTCCGGGTCAACGCCTTCAACCAGAACCGCGGCGCGGCGGCCGTGTTCCGGACCATTCCGTCGAAGATCCTCACGCTGGAGCAACTCAACGCGCCGAAGATTTTCGGCGAACTGGCGCTCAAGCCGCGCGGGCTGGTGCTGGTCACGGGCCCCACGGGCTCGGGCAAGTCGACCACGCTGGCCGCGATGATCAACTACCTCAACGAGACGGAGTACGGCCACATCCTCACCGTGGAAGACCCGATCGAGTTCGTGCACGAGTCAAAGAAGTGCCTGATCAACCAGCGCGAGGTCGGTCCGATGACGCTGTCATTCGCCAACGCGCTGCGTTCGGCGCTGCGCGAGGATCCGGACGCGATCCTGGTGGGCGAAATGCGCGACCTCGAAACCATCCGTCTCGCGATGACGGCCGCCGAGACGGGCCACCTGGTCTTCGGCACGCTGCACACCTCGTCGGCCGCCAAGACCATCGACCGGATCATCGACGTCTTCCCCGGCGAAGAGAAAGAAATGATCCGCGCCATGCTGTCCGAATCGCTGCAGGCCGTGATCTCGCAGACCCTGTGCAAGACCAAGGACGGCTCGGGCCGCGTGGCGGCGCACGAGATCATGCTGGGCACGCCCGCGATCCGGAACCTGATCCGTGAAGCCAAGGTGGCGCAGATGTACTCGTCCATCCAGACGGGGCAGGGCGCCGGCATGCAGACGCTCGACCAGAACTTGACGGACCTCGTGCGCCGTGGCGTGATTTCCGCGGCGGAAGCCCGCGGTAAGGCCAAGATTCCCGAAAACTTCCCCGGCTGAACCCCAGGAGCCTCCATGGAACGCGATCAAGCCAGCCAGTTCATCAACGACCTGCTCAAGCTCATGGTCAGCCGCAACGGCTCCGACCTGTTCATCACAGCCGACTTCCCGCCGGCGATCAAGATCGACGGCAAGGTGACCAAGGTGTCTCAGCAGGCGCTGTCGGGCCAGCACACGCTGGCGCTCACGCGTTCGGTGATGAACGACCGGCAGACGGCCGAGTTCGAGCGCACCAAGGAATGCAACTTCGCCATCTCGCCTTCGGGGGTGGGTCGCTTTCGCGTCAACGCCTTCGTGCAGCAGGGAAAGGTGGGCATGGTGCTGCGGACCATCCCGGCCAAACTGCCGACCATCGACGGCCTGAACATGCCGCAGGTGCTCAAGGACGTGTCGATGACCAAGCGCGGCCTGGTGATCCTGGTCGGCGCGACGGGGTCGGGCAAGTCGACCACGCTGGCCGCCATGATCGACTGGCGCAACGAGAACTCGCAGGGCCACATCGTCACGGTCGAAGACCCGGTCGAGTTCGTGCACCCGCACAAGAACTGCGTGGTGACGCAACGCGAAGTGGGCATCGACACGGATTCCTGGGAAGCAGCGCTGAAGAACACGTTGCGCCAGGCGCCCGACGTGATCCTGATGGGCGAGATCCGCGACCGCGAGACGATGGAGCATGCCGTCGCCTTCGCCGAGACCGGCCACCTGTGCATGGCCACGCTGCACGCCAACAGCGCCAACCAGGCCCTGGACCGCATCATCAACTTCTTCCCCGAAGAGCGCCGCGCGCAGCTGCTGATGGACCTGTCGCTCAACCTGCGCTCCCTCATCTCGCAGCGGCTCGTTCCCCGTGAATCCGGCGCAGGCAGGATCGCGGCGATGGAAATCATGCTGCATTCACCCCTGATTGCGGACCTCATATTCAAGGGCGAAGTGACCAAGATCAAGGATGTCATGTCCCGGTCCAACCGGCTCGGCATGAAGACCTTCGACCAGGCACTGTTCGAACTGTACGAATCGGGAACCATTTCCTACGAGGATGCGTTGCGCAATGCGGACTCGAAGAACGAGCTGAGGCTGCGGGTAAAGCTGGAAAGCAAACGCGAAATGAAGAACCCCGACGACGGCGGACAGACGCTGGAAGTTCTCGAGGAAGAGGAAGGCAAGGTCTTCTGATCGGCTTTTCATGTCAGCAGACACTCCAGCGCAGTCCCTGAATACCAAGCCGCTTTTCCGCCTGATGGTGGAGAAGAAGGCCTCCGACCTGTTTTTTACCTGCAATGCGCCGGTGAAGATCAAGATCGAAGGCAAGATCTTTCCGGTCAACAAGCAGATCCTCTCCCCCGAGACGGTCCGGCAGGCCGCCCTCGGGCTGATGACCCAGGAGCAGATCGAGCACTTCAACGAGGAACTGGAGATCGACTTCGCCATATCGGAGTCGGGGCTGGGCCGCTTTCGCGTCAATGTGTTCTACCAGCGTGGCTACCCGGCCATGGTACTGCGCTATATCACCGCAGAGATGCCGCGGCTCGATGACCTGGGCATGCCGGAGATCTTCAAGGAACTGGCCATGCTCAAGCGCGGCCTGGTCCTCATGGTGGGTGCGACCGGTTCGGGCAAGTCCACCACTCTGGCGGCCATGGTCAACCATCGCAATGAGACCAGTTCCGACCACATCCTGACCATCGAGGATCCGATCGAATTCCTGCATTCGAACCGCAAGTCCATCGTCAACCAGCGTGAAGTCGGTCTGGATACCAAGTCGTTCGCCCGCGCGTTGCGCAGTGCGGTCCGCGCCGCGCCGGACGTGATCCTCGTGGGCGAGATCCGTGACCGTGAAACCATGGAAGCGGCGATCGCGCTGGCCGGTACCGGCCATCTCTGCATCGCTTCGCTCCATGCGAACAA
>JAFEEH010000048.1 GCA_018241185.1 Pseudomonadota bacterium
GCTCATCGTGACCTGCCCGTGCGCGCTGTCGCTGGCCACGCCCGCCGCCATGCTCGCGTGCGCGGGCGAGCGGGCAGGGCAGGGGGTGCTGGTGGCACACCTGCAGGCACTGGAGGCGCTGGCCGCGGTCGACACCGTCGTCTTCGACAAGACCGGCACGCTGACACGGCCGCTGCCCCGGCTCGACCGCATCTACAGCCGGCGCGGCGTGCCGCCGGGCGATGCGCTCGGCCTGGCGGCGGCGATGGCCTCGGGCTCGGTGCATCCGGCCTCGCGCGCGCTGATCGCGGCCTGGACGCAGCATGCGGGCGAGCGCAGCGACTGGATGCTCGCCGAGCTGGTCGAGGTCGCCGGCCGCGGGGTCGAGGGCCGTCTGCTGCCCAGGCAGGGTGCGGGCGCCGCGGGCCGGCGCCTTCGCCTGGGCTCGGCCGCGCATTGCGGCGTGCCGGCGCTGGAAGTGCCCGCGATGCAGGTGCACCTGAGCGACGACGAGGGCTGGCTGGCCAGCTTCGTCCTGGACGAGCACCTGCGGCCGGATGCGCGTGCCACGGTCAGCGCCTTGCGCGAGGGTGGCATCGACGTGCGTCTGCTGTCGGGCGACCGCAGCGAAGCCGCGCATCGTCTGGCGAGCGCGGCCGGCATCGGCAACGCGCGCGGCGACTGCCAGCCCGAGGACAAGCTCGAAGCAGTGCGCCGCCTCCAATCCGAAGGCCGGCAAGTGGCCATGGTGGGAGACGGCCTCAACGACGGGCCCGTGATCGCCCAGGCCGACGTCGCCTTCGCCGTCGGGCAGAGCGCGGCCGGCACGCGCGCCCGGGCCGACTTCATCGTGCTGGGCGATGCGCTCACGGCCGTTCCTGCCACATGGCGGCAGGCGCGGCGCACGATGCGCGTGGTGCGCCAGAACATCGCCTGGTCGGTGGTCTACAACGCCGCCTGCGTGCCGCTGGCGCTGGCCGGCTGGATGCCGGCCTGGCTGGCCGGCCTGGGCATGGCGGCCAGTTCGCTGCTCGTGGTGCTCAACAGTGCACGGCTCGCGCGATCGCCCGCCACGCCCGCCACGCCCGCCACACCACCGGGAGCCTGAGATGGACGTCCTCTTCGTCCTCGTGCCGCTGTCGGTGCTGATGGCGCTGGCCATCATCTTCGGCCTGTGGTGGGCCGTCGAACGCGGGCAGTTCGACGACATCGAGCGTGAAGGTTCACGCATTCTCGGCAACGATTGATCCGGATCAAGTGTCGTGCCGCCATGGCGCTCGACACTGCGGTCATCCCCCACGGACGACTGCGACCATGCCGACCCACGATGCCTCTCCCGCGACCTACACCGACACGGTGGTCCGACAGTTCTCGCTGATGGCGGTGGTGTGGGGCGTGGTCGGCATGCTGGTGGGCGTCGTCATCGCCGCGCAACTGGCCTGGCCCGACCTCAACCTGGGCATCCCCTGGCTCAGCTACGGCCGGCTGCGCCCGCTGCATACCAACGCGGTGATCTTCGCCTTCGGTGGCTGCGCGCTCTTCGCCACCAGCTACCACGTGGTTCAGCGCACTTGCCAGGTGCCGCTCTTCGCACCGAAGCTCGCGGCCTTCACCTTCTGGGGCTGGCAGGCCGTCATCGTCGCGGCCGCCATCTCGCTGCCGCTGGGCTACACCACGGGCAAGGAGTACGCCGAGCTCGAATGGCCGATCGACATCCTGATCACGCTCGTGTGGGTGTCGTACGCCATCGTGTTCTTCGGCACCGTGGGCACGCGCAAGGTGCGCCACATCTACGTGGCCAACTGGTTCTACGGCGCTTTCATCATCGCGGTCGCGCTGCTGCACGTGGTCAACAGTGCCGAGGTGCCTGCGGGCTGGATGAAGAGTTACTCCGCCTACGCCGGCGTGCAGGACGCGATGGTGCAGTGGTGGTACGGCCACAACGCGGTGGGCTTCTTCCTCACGGCGGGCTTCCTGGGGATGATGTACTACTACATCCCCAAGCAGGCCGGGCGGCCCGTGTACAGCTACCGCCTGTCGATCGTGCACTTCTGGGCGCTGATCTTCACCTACATGTGGGCCGGCCCGCACCACCTGCACTACACCGCGCTGCCGGACTGGACCCAGTCGCTGGGCATGCTGTTCTCGCTGATCCTGCTGGCACCCAGCTGGGGTGGGATGATCAACGGGATCATGACCCTCTCGGGGGCCTGGCACAAGCTGCGCACCGACCCGATCCTGCGCTTCCTGATCGTGGCGCTGTCCTTCTACGGCATGTCGACCTTCGAGGGCCCGATGATGTCCATCAAGACGGTCAATGCCCTGAGCCACTACACCGACTGGACCATCGGCCACGTGCATTCCGGCGCCCTGGGCTGGGTGGGCCTGATCTCGATGGGCTCGCTGTACTACCTGATCCCGCGCATGTGGGGCCGCACCACCATGTACAGCACGCGGGCCATCGAGCTGCATTTCTGGATGTCGACCATCGGCATCGTGCTGTACATCGCCGCGATGTGGATCGCCGGCGTGATGCAGGGCCTGATGTGGCGCGCCATCAACCCCGACGGCACGCTCACCTACACCTTCGCCGAGGGCGTGAAGGCCACCTATCCCTTCTACGTCGTGCGCCTCACGGGCGGCCTGCTGTACCTCGCCGGCATGCTGGTGATGGCCTGGAACGTCTGGATGACGGTCGCCTCCGGCCGCGTGCAGCGCGCCACCGTGCCGGCCCTCTCCACCGCGTCCGCCGCCTCCGCCTGACCGCCCGAAGCCGTTGACACCATGAGCACCTCCAACACCGACAAGACCGGCTTCTCGCACGAGAAGGTCGAGACCAACAACTTCCTGATGATCGTGCTCATCCTGCTGGTCGTCGCCGTCGGCGGCCTGGTGGAGATCGTGCCGCTGTTCTTCCAGAAGTCGACCACCGAGCCGATCGCGGGCCTGAAGCCCTACACCGCGCTGCAGCTCGCGGGCCGCGACATCTACCTGCGCGAGGGTTGCTACAACTGCCACTCGCAGATGATCCGCCCCTTCCGTGCCGAGACGCTGCGCTACGGCCACTACTCGGTGGCGGGCGAGTTCGTCTACGACCACCCCTTCCAGTGGGGCAGCAAGCGCACCGGCCCGGACCTGCACCGCGTGGGCGGCAAGTACAGCGACGAGTGGCACCGCGTGCACCTGAACAACCCGCGCGACGTGGTGCCGGAGTCGAACATGCCGGCCTACCGCTGGCTCGAGAAGACACCGGTGGACGCTGCCGCCATGCCCTCGCACATGAAAGCGTTGCGCCGCGTCGGCGTGCCCTACACCGACGAGGAGATCGGCGCGGCCGTCGCCGACGTCGACGGCAAGACCGAGATGGACGCGCTCGTGGCCTACCTGCAGTCGCTCGGCCGCAGCCTCAAGTGAAGCCCGCACCGGGAGCCACCCCATGAACCTCACCTTCCTGCGCGAAGCCGCCACCGTCGTGTGCTTCCTGCTCTTCGTCGGCATCGTCTGCTGGGCCTATGCGCGCAGCAACCGCACCCGCTTCGACGAAGCCGCCCGCCTGCCTTTCGAGCAGGACTGAGAACGCGCAACCCCCCATCCGCAGAGCCAAGCCATGAGCGACTTCGTCAGCAACTTCTGGTCCCACTACGTGGCGGCCGCCTCGATCCTGAGCATCGTCGGCTGCCTGCTGCTGCTGTGGCTCACGGCGCGCAAGCGCGTGGTCTCCGACGGCGACAACACCACGGGCCACGTCTGGGACGAGGACCTGCGCGAGGCCAACAACCCGCTGCCGCTGTGGTGGGTGGGCCTGTTCGTCATCACCATCGTGTTCGCCTTCGGCTACCTGGCGTTCTATCCCGGCCTGGGCCGCGTGGCCGGGCAACTGGGATGGAGCTCGGCCGGCGAGTACGCCGACGAGGTGAAGAAGGCCGAGGCCGACCTGGCGCCGGTCTACGGCCGCTTTGCTTCGATGTCGACCGAGCAGATGGCGGCCGACCCCGCAGCGCACGCCATCGGCGAGCGCCTGTTCATGAACAACTGTGCCCAGTGCCACGGCTCCGATGCGCGCGGGAGCAAGGGCTTCCCCAACCTGACCGACGACGACTGGCTCTACGGCGGCACGCCGGAGAAGATCGTCGAGACCATCACCAAGGGGCGTTCCGGAACCATGCCGCCGATGGCTGCCGCGGTGGGCAGCGCCGAGGACGTCAAGAACCTCGCGAACTACGTGCTGAGCCTGTCGGGCAGCCCGCACGATTCGGTGCGCGCCGGCCTGGGCAAGACCCATTTCACCGCCTGCGCGGCCTGCCACGGCATCGGTGGCGTGGGCAACCAGGCGCTCGGCGCGCCGCGGCTGTCGGACAACATCTGGCTGCACGGCTACGGCGAGGCGGCCATCATCACGGCCATCACCCAGGGTCGCCATGGCGAGATGCCGGCGCAGGAAGGCCGCCTGACCGATGCGCAGATCAAGGTACTGGCCTCTTACGTCTGGGGCTTCTCCAACGGGCCCGGCGCAGCGCGTTGACATGGACCGTGCCGACGACGTCGCTGCCGCACCCGGCGGGTCGCCCCCGCTGCGGGTGATTCCCATCGCCGCCGAGGGTGGGGCGCTCTATGCAGCGTCGAAGAAGGTCTATCCGCGCACCATCGACGGGCGCTTCGCCCGCTGGCGCTGGGCGCTGGTGTTTCTCACGCAGGCGGTGTTCTACGGCCTGCCCTGGATCGAGTGGGGCAACCGGCAGTCGGTGCTGTTCGACCTGGCGGCGCGCCGCTTCTACCTCTTCGGCTGGGTGCTGTACCCGCAGGACCTGATCTACCTGGCCGGGCTGCTGGTCATCTCGGCGCTGTCACTCTTTCTCTTCACCGCGGTGGCGGGGCGGCTGTGGTGCGGCTTCAGCTGCCCACAGACCGTCTACACCGAGATCTTCCTGTGGGTGGAGCAGAAGATCGAGGGCAACCGTGGTGCCCGCATTCGCCTCGACGGCGACTCCCTGTCGATGGAGAAGCTGGTCAAGAAGTGGTTCAAGCACCTGGTGTGGATCGCCATCGCCGCGTGGACGGGCTTCACCTTCGTCGGCTACTTCACGCCGATCCGCGACTTGGGGCTGGCTTTCCTGCAGACGCGCATGGGCTCGTGGGAGGTGTTCTGGGTCTTCTTCTACGGCTTCGCGACCTACGGCAACGCCGGCTTCATGCGCGAGCAGGTCTGCAAGTACATGTGCCCCTATGCGCGGTTCCAGAGCGCGATGTTCGACCGCGACACACTGATCGTGAGCTACGACGCGCAGCGCGGCGAACGCCGTGGCCCGCGCCGCAAGGACGTCGACGCGCGCGCCGCTGGCCTGGGCGATTGCATCGACTGTGCGCTGTGCGTGCAGGTCTGCCCGACCGGGATCGACATCCGCAACGGGCTGCAGTACGAGTGCATCGGCTGCGGCCTGTGCGTGGATGCCTGCAACTCGGTCATGGACAAGGTGCACCTGCCGCGCGGCCTCATCCGCTACGACACGCAGAACGGCCTGGCCGGGCGCTGGTCGCCGGCGCAAGTGATGCGGCGCGTGTTCCGGCCGCGCGTGCTGGTCTACGCCGGCGTGCTGACGCTGCTGGTGGTGGGCCTGCTGGCCAGCCTGGTCACGCGTACGCCGCTCAAGGTCGACGTGGTGCGCGACCGCGCCTCGCTGGCGCGGCTGGTCGAGGGCGACCGGCTGGAGAACGTGTACCGCCTGCAGGTGATGAACGCCACCGAATCCGTGCAGCGCTACCGCATCGAGGCCCGCGGGCTCGACGGTCTCGCCCTGGCGAGCGAGAACTCCGTCGAGGTGGGTCCGGCCGAGTCCCGCTGGGTGCCGGTGCGGCTGCAGATCGTGGACGGAACCGCCTCGCCGGGCTCCCACCCCATCCATTTCGACGTGCGGCAGGAGCAGGGCGGGGCGCAGGTGTCGGAGAAATCCGTGTTCCTGGTGCCGCGCTGAGGCGCCTGCCCGAAGGAGAACGATCCATGACGACCCAGAGCCCTCCCGCAGGCGACGCACCCTGGTGGCGCCACCCGATCATGTGGATGGTCGTCGGCGGACCGGCCATCGTGGTGGTGGCCGCGGTGTACACGGCATGGCTGGCGATGCGCTCGCCAGATCCCGTGGTCGAGTCCGACTACTACCGACGCGGCATCGAGATCAACCGTGCCCTGTCCGGAACGACCGCCATGCTGCCTGCGCAGGCGGGCCGCAACCACGCAATGACGCCGACGCGCGACCTGCCGTCGACGCGGCCGTGAGGCGCTTGCCGTGCAAGCGCGCCGCATCATGGCCGTGGGCTGGTCGTCCTTCCTGGCGGCCTGCGTGCTCGAGTTCCTGGTGTTCGCCTTCCTGGATCCGGGGGAGATCCAGTGGTTCGGCCAGGCACTGCATCCGGGCCGCCAGGCGGTGTACGCGCTGTCCTTCTTCGGCTTCTGGGCCGTGACCGCGTTGTCGAGCGCACTGGCAGTATTGCTGACGCTCACGTCCGCGGAACTCAACCTTCTCCCGCCTGAGCAGCAGGAGTGAGGCGCCGTCGCTGCGCCCGCGCGCCGCGGGGCACGCCGAGGGGGGCGTGCCACCGCGCGTTGCCCTGACGGATCGACTGCCGCGGCGGCCCGTTCTCGATCTGCGCGCGGCCTCCTGACAGCTGCGCGCCGTCCGGCCATCCGTGGTACGCGCAACACGCTTTCGCCATCGACGCAGAACGCCCGCGAACTGGTCCTGCCCGGCGCGCGGGTGCCTTCGGGGTCAGCGGACGCCGGCGACAATCCGCGCGCGACCGTCGGCGGCATCGGCGGCTGTTCGGATCGCTTCATCTGATTCCAAAGGAGGATTTCCCGTGACTAGAAAAATCAAGTGCGCCCTGATAGGGCCCGGCAACATCGGCACCGACCTGTTGGCCAAGCTGCAGCGCAGCCCGGTGCTCGAGCCGATATGGATGGTGGGCATCGACCCTGAGTCGGACGGCCTCAAGCGCGCCCGCGAGCTGGGCATCAAGACCACGTCCGAGGGCGTGGACGGCCTGCTTCCGCATCTGGAGGCCGACGGCGTGCAGATCGTGTTCGACGCCACCAGCGCCTATGTGCACGCCGAGAACAGCCGCAGGGTCAACGAGTGCGGCGCGCTGATGATCGATCTCACGCCTGCGGCCATCGGCCCCTTCTGCGTGCCGCCCGTCAACCTGGCGGACCTGCTGGGCTCCGGCGCCATGAACGTCAACATGGTCACCTGCGGTGGCCAGGCCACCATTCCGATGGTGCGAGCCGTCTCACGCGTGCAGCCGGTGGACTATGCCGAAATCGTCGCGACCGTGTCCTCGCGCAGCGCGGGGCCCGGCACGCGCAAGAACATCGA
>JAFEEH010000049.1 GCA_018241185.1 Pseudomonadota bacterium
CGGGCGGGGCGTGGCGCTTTCCTCGGCCACCATGCGCACCAGCGCGGACAGCCGCGCCGAGCCGCGCACGCACACCACGCCGGGCAGCAGCGCGACGAGCAGGGCCGGGTCGGCGCGGTCGAAGACGAAGGCGCCGCCCAGGGAGCGCATGTCCGGCGGGCCCGACGGGTCGCCGTAGCGCAGTTCCCGGCCGCCGGTGGGCAGCGTGTGCGGATCCATGGCGACGGGCGCCGCCGCATCGCCGCTGGCGAGCGTGAAGGCCGGCGTGCGCGGCAGCAGCACGAAGTCGCCGGCGCCGACCTCGATCGGCGCATGCCCGTCGACGGCGAGCCGGCAGGTGCCTTCGAGAAAGATGCAGAACGAGGGCTGGCCGTAGGCGGCGAAGCGCACGGCCCAGTCGCCCTTGCCGCCGATGGCATTGGCGAACACCGCGCGGGGGTGCAGCAGCGCCACCAGCTGCGACAGCGCATCACCCGATTCCGGACGATCGCTAAACAATAATGGACCTCGAGCTATCGAACATCCGGCCATGCTGGCCTACGCTGCAGCCTTCGTCAATCCCCCGCAAGACAAAGGAACCCGTCATGAAAACCGCCCTCGTCACCGGCTGCTCGTCCGGCTACGGCCTCGAGATCGCCCGCCACTTCCACGCCAGGGGCTGGCGCGTCGTCGCCACCATGCGCCAGCCCCGGCCCGAGCTGCTGCCGGCCTCCGACACCCTTCAGGTCCTGCCGCTGGACGTGACGGATGCACAAAGCATCGCGCGTGTGGTGGCGGCGGCCGGGCCGGTCGACGTGCTGGTCAACAACGCCGGGCTCGGCCTCTTCGGCGCCTTCGAGGCCACGCCACTGGCGACCGTGCGCGAGATCTTCGAGACCAACACCTTCGGCGCGATGGCCATGTGCCAAGCCTTCATTCCGCAGTGGCGCGAGCGCCGGTCGGGCCTGGTGGTGAACGTGACGTCGAGCGCGACGCTGGCGCCCTTCCCGCTCGTGGCGGCCTACACCGCCAGCAAGGCGGCCGTCGAGGGCTTCACCGAATCGCTGGCGCTCGAACTGGCGGCCTTCGGCGTGCGCGCGCGGCTGGTCGAGCCGGGCTACTGCCCCGACACCCGCTTCGCCGCCAACGGCGCCGGGCGAATGCAGGGGCTGATCCCCGAAGCCTACGGGCGCTATGCACAGGACGTGTTCGCGCAGCTTGCCGGCGTCGGCGAGGCGACGCAGCCCGTCGACGTGGCGCAGGCCGTGTGGCAGGCAGCGAACGACCCGTCGGATCGTCTGCGCTTCGCGGCGGGCGCGGACGCCGTGGCGCTGGCGCGGGCCCGACGCGGCGTCAGTGCCGATGCATGCGCGGGGTGAGCAGCGTGAGGGCCGTCGCTATTCGGCGCTGGCCAGCCGCTCCAGCGCGGCGCGGCGGCTGAGCTGCTTGAGGGCGCCGAGCTGGCGCACCTGTTCGGGCCGCGGCCGCACCTGGCCCTGCTCCCACAGGTAGACGCTGGCGCCGCTCATGCCCACCAGCCGGCCGTAGTCGGCGGCGGACAGGCCGAGCTTCTTGCGGTGCGCTGCCAGCCGCGTCGCGCTGAAGCGGTATGCCCGGTCTTCGGCGGGTTGCGCCTTGGTCTCGGCCGAGCGGGCGCGGCCGGCCTGGCGCAGTTCCTTCTGCAAGGCGGCGACCTCGCGCCGCAGGGCCGCGATGGCGCTGCGCTGCTGCGCGCTGGCCTTCTTGAGGCTCTCGATTTCCGACCGGACTTCCTTGCGCGCGACGCGCGCAATCTCCGCCTTGAGGATGGATGCGATGTTGGCCATGGGGCGGGATTGTCTCAGGCTGCGGTGTCAGGGCCCGGATGGATGGCCGCTGGCGTTCACCCTGTCTCAGTTCAGCGGCCTGAAATGCGTGTGCGCATGACCGCCGTGCGCGTGCGTACGGCCCGCCGCGTCCAGCGGCACGAGGTGGATGTTTCCGTGCCGCACGCCGCGCAGCGCGATGAGCTGCTGCGCGCAGGCCTGCACGGCGGCCGTGGGGCCGCGCAGGACCACGGTCTCCAGGCAATGGTCATGGTCCAGGTGGGTATGCAGGCTGGTGATGACGAGGTCGTGGTGGTCGTGCTGCAGGTCCAGCACGCGGGCTGTCACGGTCTGCTCGTGGTGGTCGTAGACATAGCTCACGCTGGCCACGCACCACGGCGCTTCGCCGCGCCCCTTGCGCGCGCCGGTGGTCTTGGCAGGCCCGTCCGCGGGGACGAGGGATGCGCTTCCCAGGCGGGACCGGATCAGGTCGCGGACGGCCTCGGACCGGTTGTCGTAGCCGTGTTCGGCGATGAAGGCATCGAACTGCTGGGCGAGCGCATCGTCGAGGGAAATGGTGAAGCGTTGCATGGCGGACTCGTCGCGCGGCGGGGTGCCGGCGCGCCATGTTAGGGGCTGCGGGAGGCGGCTGCCTCAGCTGTCGGCGCGCTGCATCCAGGGTGCCAGGCGTTGCGTCGCCTGGACCAGCAGGTCGAACTGCGTGCGGATCAGGCCGCGCGGCTCGGTGTCGAAATGGCACAGCGTGCCCAGCATCGCGCCACCGGGGCCGAGCACCGGCACGCCGTGGTACGCAACCACCACGCCCTGGTAGGGGTGCCCATCCAGCCGCTGGTCGAAGGCCGAGTTGTCGGTGAGGAAGGCGCCGTCGCGCAGCACGTACTGGCAGTAGCTCTCGCCCATCTCGATCACTGCCAGGTGCCCGGGCGGGGGTTCGCCCAGCCGATCATGAAAGTGCAGGCTGCGCAACTGCGCGCCCTCGAGGCTGTACAGCGCGGTGTAGCGGTGGGGCACGGTGGCGTTGAGCATCGCCAGTGCGGCGGGAACCCCGCCGCGCGACAACACGCCCGCGAAATCGACGATCAGCGCCGACGCGGCGCTTCCCCCTGAAACCTTGGCGACCATGACCCAATCTACCGCCCGGGAATGAGGCGTGCCTGAAGCCGGCGCCCCCTTGCCGGAGGAGCGGCCGCGGGTTCGGCGCGGACCGGGCTCTCGCGCGCTCAAGCGGACCCCGCCGCTGCGAGGCGGTTGCAGTAGTCGATGAAGGCCTCGAGTTCGTTGGATTTGTCGAACACGGCGTCGGCGCCGGCCTCGCGGCAGCGGCGCCGCATGTCGGCGGTGGCGTAGTTGCTCAGGACCACCGCACTCTGGGACGGCATGCGTGCGCGCAGGTGGCGCAGCAGGCCCAAGCCCGAGCCCTGGGCCAGAAAAAGATCGACCACCGCGACGTCCCATTGCCCGGGATGCGCGGCCAGCCACCGCGCCGCGTCGTCCTCGCCACCCGCGTCGGCCACCACCTGCGCGGCGGCCAGTTCTTCGAGGGTGGGGATGAGGCTGTCGCGGATGGTGGCGTTGTCTTCGACGAGAAAAATGCGGAGGGCGGGCATGAACGAGGGAAACGGCAGTGAACGTTAACCTCGATGTCGGCCGCGCCGTGGGCGCCGCCCGCGCTGACTGGGGTCGGACGCCGCCTACGACGCAAGGCGGCGCCGCTGTCTCAACCCCGCTTGGCGGGCGGGACGCCGCTGGCGCTTTTTCCCAGCTCGTCGTGCGCCTGCTGGAGCCGGTCCACCGAATCGCTGAGCTGCTTTTCGACTTCCACGCTCTGGTCCAGCGCCTGTGCGACCTCTCCCACCTGCACATGGTCCGGAAGGGTTTCCTCGAGCACCGTGTTGACCACGGCGAGGTTGTCCGCCGCCTGGCGGATCTCGGCGGCCACTTCCTTGGCCTTGTCGATCGTCTGTTCCAGCGAGGCCTGCGCGTCGGCGGCCTCCTTCTTCTCAGGGCTCATGCATGCTCCTGCAGCGGCGTCGCGCCGTGCGAACGCGGATGGTAGCGCTGCGCCCGCGCGCGGGATACCTCAAAAGACGCACCGGCGCCGCAGTGCCCGCGCTGCAGCCCGATCGTTCCATGGGTGGACCGGCCCGTCCTGCCGGCGGGGCTTCCACAATCGGCGCTGCAGCCCCATCTTCGGGGCATGGCGCGGCAGGCCGGCTGCGCAGTCCCGTCTTTCCAGGATCAACTCCATGTCCAGCTCCCCCGTGCTACAGGTCCGACCGCTCGGCTTTCCGTGGGCCACCGTCGACCCCTTCCTCTTCTGCGCCTACCACGACGACGCCTACCCGCGTGCCGATGCGCAGATGCGCCCGGACGCGCCGCTCGAAGGCCGCGAGATCGGCTCGGACTTCAGCCGCAAGGACGGCTGGAGCATGTACCACGGCGAGGCCGTGCCGGGCTTTCCCGGCCACCCGCACCGCGGTTTCGAGACCGTGACCATCGTGCGCCGCGGGCTCATCGACCACGCCGACTCGCTCGGCGCGGCGGCGCGCTTCGGCCGCGGCGACGTCCAGTGGCTCACCGCCGGCCGCGGCATCCAGCATTCGGAGATGTTCCCGCTGCTCAACCAGGACCAGGACAACCCGCTGGAGCTGTTCCAGATCTGGCTGAACCTGCCGGCGCGCAACAAAATGGTGGCGCCGCACTTCACCATGTTCTGGGCCGACCGCATCCCGCACCTGGCGGCCACCGACGCCGAGGGCCGCCACACCGATGTGAGCGTGATCGCCGGCCGGCTGCAGCCCGAGGCCGAGGGCGCCGCGCCGGTCGATCCGCTGGCGCCGCCGCCCGATTCGTGGGCCGCGCAGGCGGATTCGGACGTGGCCATCTGGACGCTGCGCTTGGACCCGGGCGCGCGCTGGACGCTGCCGGCCGCCGCGGGCGAGGGCACACGCCGCACGCTGTACTTCTTCAAGGGCCGGCAGGTGACGATCGGCGGCCAGGCGGTGCAGGGGCCGGCGGCCATCGCGCTGCAGGCCGACGTGCCGGTGGAGCTGGTGAACGGCGATGCGGCCGAAGGCGAGTTCCTGCTGCTGCAGGGCCGCCCGATCGGCGAACCGGTGGCGCAGTACGGCCCCTTCGTGAAGAACACGCAGGCCGAGATCATGCAGGCCATGAACGACTACCGCCGCACGCAGTTCGGCGGCTGGCCCTGGCCCGATCACGCGCCGGTGCACGGACGCGACCCGGCGCGCTTCGCCCGCCATCCGGACGGGCGGCGCGAGGAAGCGGCGACTTGAGGGCAATGCGCGGTGGCCGGCCCGCCGCCGCGCGATGCTCCTGAATTCATAGCGCTTTGCGCAGGTGGGGCGGGCGCTGCGCGCCGATTTGGCACCCATGGGCGGGCGAGCTGCATTTTTCGCTTGACCTGGAGTGCACTCCAACTCCTAGCATGGGGGCATGACCTCTTCCCTCGCCCCTTGCAACGCTTCCGCCACCCCGGTCGGCGCCTCGCCGTCGGGTGGCATCAACCCCTCCCCGCTGCTGCACATGACCATCGGCCAGGTGTCGCGCGCGACCGGGATGTCGGCGGACACCCTGCGCTACTACGAGCGCATGGCCCTGCTGGCGCCGCCGCGCGACGCGGGCCGCCGGCGCCATTACGGCCCGCAGGACCTGCTGACGCTGAGTTTCGTCGCGCGCATGCGCGCCACCGACATGCCGCTGGCCGAAATCCGGACCTACCTGGCGCTGGCGGCGCAGGGCGATGCGACCGCCGAGGCGCGCCGGGCCCTGCTCGAGGCGCACCGCACGCGCGTGCAGGCACAGCTCAAGGCCTCGGCCGAAGCGCTGGAGGTGATCGACTTCAAGCTCCAGCACTTCGACGAGCTGTCGAGAAAGATCAAGCTGGCCACGGCCGATGCGCAGCCCGGCGCCTTCACCCTGCCGGCTGCGCGCAGCCCGCGCGGCGAGGCGGCGGCGGCCTGAGTCGCCTGCGCGCCTACGGCGGCAACTGGCGATGTGCGCTGACGCGCGCCGGGCCCGCGGGTCGGCACAATCGAGCGCCATGTCCTCCTCGCTCTACGCCACCCTCGAACCGCTGCGCGCAGCGCTGCAGCACGAGGGCCTGGCCGGCGGCCTGCGTTTTCTGAACGCGCGCGTGCCGCACCGCTACACCGCCGCCTACCGGGTGCAGCAGGACACGCTGGTCAACCTCGACCTGTTCGACAAGGCCGGCGAGGTACGGCCCGAGTTCCTCGCCTCGGTGCCCTTCGAGGACAGCTTCTGCCAGTTCGTGCTCCGTGACGGCGAGTTCCGTACCGAATGCACGGCGCAGGATTCGCGGCTGGACGGCCACCGCTATCAGGGCGTGATGGGCGCCTACCACGGCGTGCCCTTGGTGGACGACCACGGTGGCCTGTTCGGCACGCTGTGCCATTTCGACACCGACGAACGGCCGCTGCCCGACGAGGAATTCGCCTTCCTGCAAAAGGCGGCACGCCTGATGTCGGCGGTCGTCACGCGTCAGGTGCGCTAGCACTACACGCCGCCTGCCACCGAAACGACCAGCCACACGTTGGCGGTGCCGATGGTGCCGAACAGCGCCCAGGCCACCGCGCGCAGCACCGGGCCGTTGGCGAAGTCGCCCATCAGCACGCGGTCGCTGGTGAACCGGATCAGCGGCCAGATCGCGAAGGGCAGCTGGAAGCTCAGCACCACCTGGCTGAGCACCAGCATCTTGCCCACGCCGCCATCGCCGAACCACCACACGCCCACGAAGGCCGGCACCAGCGCCAGCGCGCGGGTGATGAGGCGGCGCTGCCAGCAGGGGATCTTCAGGTCGAGAAAACCTTCCATGATGATCTGGCCGGCGATGGTGCCGGTGAAGGTGGAGCTCTGCCCCGAGGCCAGCAGCGCGATGCCGAAGAGCGTGGCCGCCAGCGCGCTGCCGACGATGGGCTCGATGAGACGGTAGGCGTCCTCGATCTCGGCCACTTCGCGGTGGCCGCTGCCGTGGAAGGCGCTGGCGGCCAGGATCAGGATCGCGGCGTTGACGAACAGCGCCAGCGTGAGCGAGATCACCGCATCGAGCGTGCCCAGCGTCACCGCCTCGCGCTTCGCCGCCTCGGTCTTCGCCACCAGGCGCGTCTGCACGATCGACGAATGCAGGTACAGGTTGTGCGGCATCACCGTGGCGCCGACGATGCCGATCGCCAGGTACAGCGCGCCGGGCTGCTGCAGCCGCTCGAGGCTGGGGCCGAAACCCATCGCGACGCCGAACCAGTTGGGCTGCGACATCGCCAGCTCGACCACGAAGCAGCCGGCGATGGTCGTGACCAGGCCCAGCACGATCGCCTCCACGCGGCGGAAGCCCGCCCCCTGCAGGCCCAGCACCAGCAGCGTGTCGAAGGCCGTGATGGCGATGCCGACCGGGATCGACACGCCGAACAGCAGGTGCAGCGCCAGCGCGCTGCCCAGCACCTCGGCCAGGTCGCAGGCGACGATGGCCAGTTCCGCGCCCAGCCACAGGAAGCGGTTGGTGCGCGGGCCGTAGTGGTCGCGGCAGGCGCGCGCCAGGTCCTTGCCGGCGACCAGGCCCAGGCGCACGCACAGGGTCTGCAGCAGCATGGCCGCCAGGCTGGCCAGCAGCACGACGAAGAGCAGGCCGTAGCCGAAGCGCGAGCCGGCCTCGATGTCGGTGGCCCAATTGCCGGGGTCCATGTAGCCGACCGACACCAGCAGGCCCGGCCCGGCGAAGCGCAGCAGCTTCTTCCACAGCGGCAGCCCCGGATCGATCGCCACGCTGCCCTTGACTTCGGAGGGGCAGAACGGGGCGGTGGCGGTGCGGGGCAGGTGGTACATCGGCGCCGATCATAGGAGCGGACGCGGCAGCCGTGGGCAGGCAATCGCTATTGTTTTGATAGCTGTTGACGCCCACCCGGCGGGCGCTGCAGGCCGATTTGGCACATGAAGGCGTCAGCGCCTGCGGCGCGCGGTCGCGGGGAAGGGCCGGCTCAGGAAGCGCGAGCCCTGCTCGCCGAAGCGCCAGGGCAGGTCGACCGCCTTGCTGATGCCGATGCGCGGGCCCACCTGCACGAGCACCGGCGGCGCGGCATCGGCGGCCAGCAGCTCGAAGGGCGGCGCGTCGAGCCGGCGGCCGTTGAAGCTGGCGTCCACCCCCAGCGCCTGACCCACGCGGCCCGGGCCTGCGGCCAGCAGGCGTTCGTCCTCCACGCCGCGTCGCAGACGCATCGTGGCCAGGCCGTGCGTGGGCTGCAGCGCGCGGATCAGCACGCCGGCGCCGTGGCCCTCTTCGCGGCAGACGAAGTTGAGGCACCAGTGGATGCCATAGGAGCGGTACACGTAGGCCCGGCCGGGCGGCCCGAACATGGCGGCGTTGCGCAGCGTGGGCCCGCCGTAGGTGTGCGAGGCGGGGTCGTCGCGGTCGTAGGCCTCGGTTTCGACGATGCGGCCGCCCACGCCGCCGACCAGCACCGTGACGCCGATGAGCGCGCGGGCGACTTCCTCGGAGGGACGATCGAAGTCCAGACCTGCCGGGTTCATGCAGCGAGGCCCACAGGGAGGATCGGGCCCGGCGCGGGCCGGCACGCCGACGCAACACCCTCGAATTGGGCTAGATTGTCAAACTTGGCAAACCCAAGGGAGACAGCGCGATGAAACAGGTCAGGGTCTGCCGCGGCGCGCGAGTGAAACACTTCCACCAGGATGTGCTGCTGTACGGCGAATGGGTCGAGGCCACGGACGAGGCGCTCGAGCACTGCGAAACCATCGAGGTGCTGGGCAACGAACTCTTCGGCCCCGGCAGCCACTGGGTGGAACTCCGCGATGTCGATGCCGAACGCATGCTGCCGGAACTGGCCGCACGGCGCGTGATCGACGAGAGCCTGCAGGCATGGGTCGACGGCGACATGGACCGGCACATGGGCTATTTCACGCTGGGCGCGACACTGATCACGCCCACTGGCGCCTGCCACCGGGGCCGCGTCGACCTGCGCGCCGCCTTCGAACACGAGCGTGCCGCGATGCCCGGGCTGCGCATGGTGGTGGAGGAACGGCAGATCAGCCACCCTGCGCCGGACACCTGCATCGTGATGATGGAAGGCACGATCGTCCACTCCGGCATGCCGCAGCCCGAGCGCTGGGCCAGCACGCAGACGCTGGTGTCCGGCGCCGACGCGCAATGGCGGATCGCCTCGCACCAGGTCCATCATGTGCGCCGCGAGGTCGCCGAAGCGGCGTGAACCGGCGTCACGCCAGCGGCGCCATCTGCGAGGGTCGGTCCTGGCTGCAGTAGTCGAAGAAGGCATCGAGCTCGTTCGATTTGTCGAACACCGCATCGGCCCCCAGCGCCAGGCAGCGCGCGCGGATGTCGGGCGTGGCGTAGTTGGTCAGCACGACCACCCGCTGGTGCGCGCGGCGCGGCGTGCAGGCATTCAGCACGCCCAGTCCCGAGCCCTCGCGCAGGAACAGGTCGATCACCGCCAGGTGCCACACGTCGGCATGGTCGCGCAGCCATGCGGTGGCCTGGGCCTCGGTCTCGGCCACGCCCACCACGGGCGCATCGGCCAGGTCGGCCAGCGTCGGAATGAGGTTGTCCCGGATGGTCGGGTTGTCTTCGACGAGAAAGGTCAGCAGGGCCATGCAGCGGATAGCGGGCGACTTCGCCGGCAGTGTACGCATCGCGCCCGTCGCCCCCCGTGACGGCAGGGCGAAACCGCAGAATCGCGCCAGGCCCCACCCGCAGCGCACACCCAGGAAACCCCGATGAACCCCGACGCCCCGACCGACGACCCTGCCACCGTGCTCGACCGCGGCGCCGGCGCTTGCGCGCGCGCCGTGGGAGAGGGCCGCAGCACCGCCGCCGCGCTGTGCGAAGCCGCGATCGCCCGCATCGAGGCGCGCGACGGCACGCTCAACGCCGTGGTGCTGCGCGACTTCGCCGGCGCCCGCGCCCAGGCCGCCGAGGCCGACGCGCGTCGCGCCCGCGGCGAGCGCCCGCCGCTGCTGGGCGTGCCGATGACGGTGAA
>JAFEEH010000004.1 GCA_018241185.1 Pseudomonadota bacterium
TGATAGCCTCAGCCTTGAACTCCTGTGTGTACTGCCTCTTGGGCAGCTTGCCTTCTCTCATTTCGATTCTCCGTACCTCTGAAGTTATCAACTTCCTGCTGTACGTGAAATCGAGGCAGGGTCAGAATCCATCAATCGCATCGGCAAGGACATCAACCGCATGGGGCGTGGCTACAGCTTCGAAGTAATCCGGGCCCGGTTGTTGTACGAAGATAAGGCCCGTGTGGTCAAACCGGCGGGAGTGCGCACCCGACGCGGCACCGCTCCGAGCGAGCCTCCGGTCAGCGGCCGCGGGGTACACGATCTGCTGTACACCTTCGCTGTCGAAGCGCAAAAGCCGCCGACGCTGTTTTTCGGAGCGCACATTCCGACCTTGTGCGATCTGTTGGAGCAAGGCTACTTCGACGAGTGAGTGGCGCGCGGGTCGCTGAAGGCCGAGACGGTCTTCGTACCCGCAGCAGCCACGCACCGAGCCAGCAGCCTGCGTCGGGGTCTGACGCTGTAGTGCGCGACCTCGCCCGCAAAACGCATTTGGCAATGCCTCACGCCTGCGAGATGAGCTGTTCTCTCCCTTCGGGCTGCAGCCCGCGCTTGTGCCCGCACCCCGTCCAGACCGCTGCCATGGGTGACTGCTTTGCAGTGATGCCGGTCGGCCGGCGGAGGACGCCGAGTGCGAGGTCTCGGCGTCAATGCCACCATTGAGCTACCCACCCAATTGCGGTGCCAACGCCCGGCATCCAAGGTGTTGCCGACATTGACCAAGTCGGCACCCCGGTAGCCGCCGCCGACACCGGCCACCATGATGGTCTCCAATCGAGTTGAGGGCCATCCAGGATGCGCTTTCGGCCGCGGGCAGGCCACTTCCCGCCGGGGGGCGGGTGATGCCGAAGGCTGGCGGAATCGGCCAGCTGTGGAGCGAGGATTCCGACTCACGGTCCCGGCCAGAAGCAGCCGTCGCCCGTTGGTACGATCGAGGGGCGGCGCTTCATGAGCGTCTTCGCAGCCGCCGTCCTCCCCTGCACGCCATCTGTTGATGCATGAGCGCCGCCGTACGGGGCGCCGGGACATCCCTTGAACAACGCCCTGATCAGGTGGGCTGCGCTCAAGTTGATGGCTGAACACCTTGCGAGGTGTCCAGGCGGATCCCACGCAGCCCTGCCTCCAGGAATATGCAAGGTCCTTTTCAGGGGAACTCGGCTCCAGATGACCTTGCATTCACCAAACAATATACTGTATATTTGCGGCTCACATCCAAGAGCTGCTGATGACCACTGCGTTCCCCCTCGAACCGGAAGCCCCGGGACGTCACCTCATTCCACTGCTTCGACGACGCGCAGCGCTGGCGCCGCGCGCGGTGCTCGTGTCGCACGCTGGCCGCGCCGTGACGGCCGAAGACCTGCTGCTGGCCGGCGAGCGTCGGGCCAGGAGCTTCGCCAGCGCGGGATTGAGCGCCGGCGACCGCGTCGCACTCCAGTGCGGCAACCGGATCGAGTTCCTGGAAGTCCTGGTGGCGTGCGCATTGTCGGGCCTCATGCTGGTGCCGATCAACACGGCTTCTCGCGGCGAGCAGCTGGCCTACTACCTGCGCAATTCGCGGGCGCGCGTGTTCGTCACCGAGCCCACGCAGCTCGCGCACCTGCAGAAGGCGCACCTCGCCGATCCCGCTGCAATCGACGCCGTCGAGGCGATCTGGTCGCTCGATCCGTGCGACGCCGTGAGCGGGCTGCGCGCCGTGAGTGCCTGGCCGGAAGCCGACGCTCCCGCCGACACGCGCTTGCCGAATCCCGACCCCACCGCGCCCGCAATCGTCATGTACACCTCCGGCACGTCGGGCCCGTCCAAGGGCGTCATGTGCTCACACGCGCAGCTGTACTGGTGGGGACACGCTTCCATCCGGAACATCGGCGTGGAGGCGAGCGACGTGCTGTACACGTGCCTGCCGCTGTTCCACGTCAACGCACTGAACACGTTCTACCAAGCGATCGCCAGCGGCGCCCGCATGGCGATCGGAGCCAAGTTCTCGGTGTCCCAGTTCTTCCAGGACCTGACGCGCACCGAGGCGACGGTCACCTACCTGCTCGGCGCGATGGTTCCGATGCTGCTGTCCCGCGCGCCTGATGCCAGCGAACGCACGCATTGCGTCCGGGTCGCGCTGGCGCCCGGCGCCACGGAATCGCATTACGACGCGTTCGAGGGACGCACCGGAATCCGGATCCTGGACGGGTTCGGTTCCACCGAGTCGAACTTCGTGATCTGCAGCTCGATCGGCGAGCGGCGCCCCGGTTGGATGGGAAAAGTCGCCTCCGGCTTCGATGCCCGCGTCGTCGATGAACAGGACAACGAGGTCCCTCCAGGCACGCCCGGCGAACTGGTCCTGCGCAACCACGAGCCCTTTGCCTTCGCGTCGGGTTACTTCGAGATGCCGCAGAAGACGGTGGAGGCCTGGCGCAACCTCTGGTTCCACACCGGCGACCGCGTGGTGCGCGACGAACAGGGCTACTTCAAGTTCCTCGATCGCATCAAGGACAGCATCCGCCGCCGCGGCGAGAACATCTCCTCGTACGAGGTGGAGCAGGTGCTCGGCTCGGCCGAAGGCGTGGAATCGGTGGCGGCCTATGCCGTCGCTTCGGAGCTTGCGGAAGACGAAGTGATGTGCGCCGTCGTTCCCCGCCCGGGAGCGGCACTCGACCCGTTGGCACTGATCCGCTGGTGCGAGCCCCGCCTGCCGTACTTCGCCGTCCCTCGCTTCCTGCGCTTCGTGACCGACCTGCCGAAGACGGAAAACGGAAAGGTCCAGAAGTACAAGCTGCGCGCGGAAGGCGTCACCCCCGACACCTGGGATCTCGCCACCAGCGGTCACGTGGTGCAGCGATGACCGAGGCCATCATCCGCGGCGCGGTCGAGGTCCCCTACGCCCGCCGAACCAGCCGCACGACCACGGAGCTGTTGACGCAGGCGTTCCAGCGCCTCGTCCAGGAGCAGGGCATCGCCGGCGACGAAATCGACGGGCTGGGCGTCGCGTCATTCACATTGCGGCCGGACCGCTGCGTCGACCTCGCGTGGAAGCTCGGGCTCAAGCTCTCCTGGTCCATGGACGACAGCAACGGGGGCGTGTCGGGACTGAACCTCCTGCACCACGCAGTCGCGGCGATCCGGGCCGGCCAGGCGCGCCACATCGTGCTGCTCGCGGGCGACGCCTTCCATGCCTCCGACTTCGCCGACCTGCAGGCGAACTACAACGTGACGACGCGCGAGCTGATGTACCCGCTGGGCATCGCGAACCCGAACTCGCTGTTCGCCCTGCTCACCCAGCGCCACATGGCCTTGCATGGCCTGGACCGGCGCGACTACGGCGAACTCGTGCTCGCGCAGCGTCGCCACGCCGCGCGCAATCCGCAAGCGGTGTACCGCGAGGAACTCACCATGGAAGATTACCTCGGCGCCGTGAAGGTCGCCGATCCCCTGGTGCTGTTCGATTGCGTGCCGGTCGTGGCCGGAGCCAACGCCATCCTCCTGAGCGACGCTTCGTGCACGCGGGATCGTGCGGGTTGTGTCGCGGTGAAGGCCGTCGGCGTTGCCCACAACAGCGACCAGCAGGAGGGTGACGGCCTGGCCACCGGCTTGCGCCACCTCGCGCCGCGTTTGTATGCCGAAGCCGGCTGGGGCGCGCGCGACATCGATCTCGCCTGCGTGTACGACGACTACCCGGTGATGTCGGTGGTGCAGCTCGAGGACCTCGGCTTGATCGGTGACCGCGGCCCGGCGCATTTCCTGCGCGAAGTGGTTCCCGCCGGCGAGCTCGCCGTCAATACGTCCGGCGGGCAGCTGTCCGTCGGCCAGGCAGGATGCGGCGGCGGGCTGCACGGGCTGACCGAAGCAGTGCTGCAGCTCGGCGGCCGGTGTGGCGACCGGCAGCTGGCCGGCGCCCGCCGTGCCGTCGTGTCCGGCTACGGCATGGTGCAGTACCGCTGGGGCATGTGCGCCAACGCCACCCTTCTGGAGGCATGCCAATGAAGTCTCCGGTGTTGTCCATCTGCATGGCCTGCGAGGGCGCCTATTTTCCGGCGCGCTTGCGCTGCCACCGCTGCGGCGGGTGGGACTTCAGGCTCGTGCCCGCTCCCGAGGGCGTGGTGGCTGCGTCCACGCAGGTCCATCGCGTCCCTGAAGGCTGCCGCCACCGGTGGCTCGTGGAAGTCCGCACCTCGACCGGCGTCGTGGTCCTCGCCGTCGGCGACGGGCCGTTCCGCGAAAACCAGCCCGTGCGCCTGGCGCAGCGGGAAGACGGCGCGGTGATCGCGCTCCACCTCCGACAGGATCGTTCATGAAAGCATTGACTCCCATAGGCGCCCAGGGGCTGGGCGCATACGTGGCGCTTCCGGAAGAAGGCAAAGGCCCGCTGCTGCTCGTGCTGCAGGAGATCTTCGGCGTCAACGGCAACATCCGCGCGCTGTGCGACGCCTATGGAGAGGAAGGCTACGTGGCCATCGCGCCAGACCTGTTCTGGCGCCAGCAGCCCGGCGTGGAGCTCGATCCCGCGGCCGCGGACGCCATGCCGCAGGCGCTGGCGTTCCTGGACAAGTTCGACGATGGCGAGGCGATGGAGGACATTCGCGCGACCATCGCCTTCGCCCGCGAGAATTTGGAATGCACGGGCGAAGTCGGAGCAGTGGGTTACTGCCTCGGCGGACGGCTTGCCTTCCGGTCGCTGGTCGAGACGGAGGTCGGCTGCTCGGTCGCCTACTACGGCGTGGGTCTGGAGGGGCTCGTCACGCGACCTCTGCCCGCTGGCAAGTCGGCGCTGCTACACGTCCCGCAGGAGGACGGCTACTGCCCGCCCGCCGCGCAGACGATTCTTCGCGAGCATGCGCGCGATGGGCTGAAGGTGCATTTCTATCCGGGCTGCGACCACGCCTTCGCGCGCAAGGGCTCTCCGCATTTCGATGCGAACAGCGCCCGCCTCGCGGATGACCGGACCATCAACTTCCTGGTGCCACGCGTCGGGCCGGTCTACGACCTGGAAGCGCTCTGGGAAAAGCACCTCGATTACGAGTTCGCCACGCGCGACGCCGATCTCACCATGGGCACCATGGTGGCGCAGCCGTACGTGAACCACATCCCCACGATGACCGGAGGCGTCGGCTACACGGACTTGCACCGCTTCTATTCCGAGTACTTCATCGGCGCCAACCCCGCCGATACCGCGCAGCTCACCATCTCGCGCACGCAGGGCGCACGGCAGATCGTGGACGAAGTGATCTTCAGCTTCACCCACGACCGTCGGATCGAATGGCTGCTGCCCGGCATCGAGCCGACGGGCCGCAAGGTGCGCTTCGGCCTGGTGGGAGTCGTGCGCTTTCGCGGCAAGCGGCTCTGCCACGAGCACATCTACTGGGACCAGGCGAGCGTGCTGGCGCAGGTGGGTCTGCTGCCCCGGAACGAACTGCCGGTGCTCGGCGCCGAGGCCGCCGACAAGATCGTGGACAACACGATCCCCAGCAACCGCCTGATCAAGAGCTGGTGAGCGGTGCAGGACCGCTACTTCTACGAGCCGCGCGGCGGGCATGGCCTCGCGCATGACCCGATCGCGTCCCTCGTCGGTCCGCGGCCGATCGCCTGGATCTCGACGGTGTCGCAGGACGGCGTTCTCAACCTGGCGCCGTACAGCTTCTTCGGCATCTTCAACTATCGGCCCCCGATCGTTGCTTTCGCCAGCGACGGCCTGAAGGATTCCCTGCGCAACGCGCTGCACCAGGGGGAGTTCGTCATCAACACGGTGACTTCAGAACTTGCCGCAGCGATGAACGCGAGCAGCACGTCAGCGCGTCGCAACGAGTTCGAATTGACCGGCCTGGCCAGTGCGCCCTCGCGCCTGCTGCGCACGCCGCGGGTGGCGGACTCGCCCGTCGCGCTGGAGTGCCGCGTGATCGAAGGCAAGCCGCTGCGGGACCTGCGCGGTGCCGAGGTGGGCAGCTGGCTGCTGATCGGCGAAGTCGTGGGCGTCAGCCTCGATCGCCGGCTGGTGGAGACGGGCTCCTTCGACTGGCAGGGCACACGCCGCGTGCTGCGCGCCGGCGGCCCCTCGGACTACCACGTGGTCGGAACCGAGAACCTCATTCGCATGACACGACCGACCTGAGCCATGAATTCACGCCCGAACTTCATCTTCATCCTCGCCGACGACCTGGGCTACGCGGACCTGGGCTGCACCGGTGCGCGTGACGCCGAAGGCCGCACCATCGACGTGTCGCCGCGTCTGGACCGGATGGCCGCCCAAGGCGTGCGCTTCACACGCGGCTACTCCAACTCCCCCGTGTGCTCGCCCACGCGGTTCGCGCTGATCACGGGCAGGTGGCAGTACCGCATCCGAGGCGGCGCCGAGGAGCCGCTGACCCCCTCCGCGGGCGACAAGGTCCTCGGCCTGCCGCCGGAGCATCCGACGCTGCCTTCGCTGCTTCGCTCCGCGGGCTACGCGACTGCGCTGATCGGAAAGTGGCACCTCGGCTATCCGCCGCACTTCGGCCCACGCCTCTCGGGGTATGACGAGTTCTATGGCTATCACGCGGGCGGGCTTGACTACTTCTCGCATCGCGACTCGCGCGGCAAACCCGACCTTTGGGAGAACGAGGCGCCGGTACAGGAAGAGGGCTACTTGACAGACCTCCTGAGCCGCCGCGCGGAGGCGTTCGTCCGCCGGCAGACGCCCGATCGTCCCTTCCTGTTGAGCCTGCACTACAGTGCACCGCACTGGCCTTGGCTGACCCGCGATGACGAAGCCGAGTCACGCCGCATTCAGGGTTCGCTCAAGCACATCGACGGCGGCACGCTGCAGGCCTACCAGCGAATGATCTCGCACATGGACGAAGGCGTCGGCTGGGTGCTGGATGCGCTGGAGGAACGCGGCCTTGCGGACGACACCCTGGTCGTTTTTACGTCCGACAACGGCGGCGAGCGCTTCTCGAACAACTGGCCCCTCGTCGGCCAGAAGATGGACCTCCTCGAGGGCGGCATCCGCGTTCCCTTGCTGGCGAGATGGCCGCGGGTCATCGCCCCCGGGCGGGTGAGTGGCCTTCCCAACCAGACGATGGACTGGACCGCGACGATGCTCGATGCGGCTGGCGCTACCGCGCATCCGGAGTTTCCACTCGACGGCGAGAGCCTGCTCGCCGCGTTGAAGAATCCTGCCGACGAGTCCGCTCTGTCGGAGCGCTCCCTCTTCTGGCGCATGAAGCATCGCGCACAGCGCGCGCTGGTCCGTGGCCCGTGGAAGTACCTCGCTGTGGATGGCAACGAGTTCCTCTTCGACCTCGGCACCGATGCGCGCGAGCGGGCCAGCCTTGTGAAGCGGCATCCGGCCGTCTTCCAGGAAATGCGCGAAGCGTGGATGAAGTGGGACCAGCGCATGCCTGCCATCCCGGAGGACGCGGGTGTGTCGCTGGTGTTCGGTCCCAAGGATCTTCCCTTCGCCACCTTCTAGCTGGTGCGCAGCGCCTCCGGGGAATCCCGCGTGGACGCCGCAAGCTATATACAGTATATTCTTCGCACGCTTTTCAGGGCCCGATGCCATGAACCGACTCGCTTCCCTCCTGCTGTTGCCTGTGCTGGCGATCGCTTCGGCGGCAAGTGCAGGGGACTTCCCGTCCCATGCCCTCCGCGTCCTCATCCCGTTCACCGCGGGCGGACAGACCGACCTGGTCATGCGCGTTCTCGCGCCCAAGCTCCAGGCCAGCCTCGGGCAGCCGGTCGTGATCGAGAACAAGCCGGGCGGTGGCGCGCAGATCGCGGCGACGGCCTTGCTTCAGGCGCCCGCGGACGGGTACACGCTGTTCGCGGCACCGGGCGGCGCATTCGCGCTGAATCCCACCCTCTACAAGAACCTCTCCTACGACCCGGTGAAGGACTTCGAAGGCGTCTCCACCCTGCTGACTTCCCCGATGGTGCTGTTCACCAGTCCGACCGGCCGCGTCGCATCGGTGGACGCTTTCAAGCGGGCGCTGGCCGCGGGGGAAGCCCTCAATTACGGCTCGCCGGGTCAGGGGACTGCGCCACACCTCTTCGGGTACGTCCTGGGGAAGGCCAGCCGGAACTCGCGCTTCGTGCACGTGCCGTACCGCGGTGCGCCGCAGATGAACCAGGCCGTGCTGGCCAAGGAAATTGACGTCGCCTTCGACGCGCTCCCCGGTGTCTTGCCGCTCGCGGCCGCGGGCCAGGTCAGGCCGCTGGCGATCGCCGCGGACAAGCGGGACCCGCTCTTCCCCGATGTGCCCACGTTGCACGAAGTCGGCTTGCCGCGCATCTCGATGGACTACTGGATGGGCGTGGTCGTCAAAGCCGGCACGCCGCCGAAGCTGGTCGAACGTCTCCATGCTGCTTTCGAGAAGGCCTTGGCCGATCCGGCCGTCCTCGCCCAGTTCTCGCGGATGGGCTACACGCGCCTGGCCCTTTCGCCGCGCCAGTTCGACGAGCTGATTCGCTCGGACCTGGACAAATACCGGCCGATCGTCCGCGAGACCGGTGCGACCGTGGACTGAATCAAAAGAATACTGAATACGGCTGAGTGCCACACCCAGGAGCCATCATGAAGAACGCGAGCGAGTACGACCGCTTCCGCGAAGAAGTCGCCGGCCGGGCGAACGTGGAGAACACCCCCGAGCTGCTGGCCTACTACCAGGACCTGGAACGGTTCGACGCCGGCGCGCTGTGGACGGTGGCGAACAAGATCGAGCCGTGGGCGCCTGCTTCCGCCTCGGTCCCCGTCGTCTGGCGCTACGCCGACCTGCGCGAGCACGTGTTGCGATCGGTGTCGCTCGTGACCCCGGAAAAGGCAGGCCGGCGCGTGATCTACCTGAACAACCCGGGTCGCCGCGACGTCTCGGCGGCGGTGGGCTGGTTGTACTCCGGCCTGCAGGTGATGCATCCCGGTGAATGCGCGTCCACGCACCGCCACTCCGCATCGGCCCTGCGCTTCATCATGGAAGGTCGCGGCGCCTACACGATCGTGGACGGCCACCGCATGACGCTGGGCGCCAACGATTTCGTGCTGACGCCCAATGGCACCTGGCACGAGCACGGCGTGGACAGCTCCGGCACGCCGTGCATCTGGCAGGACGGCCTCGACATTCCGCTGGTCAATGCGCTGGAAGCCAACTTCTATGAGGTGCATCCCGACCTGCACCAGAAGCAGACCTATCCCGTGGACGACTCGACCGCCACCTGGTCTGGCACCGCGCTGCTGCCGCACGAGCACCGCTGGACCAAGGCGTACTCGCCTTTGTTCAAGTACGAATGGGGCCCGACCTATGACGCCCTGAAGCGCCTGGCCAGCGTCAGCGAAGGATCGCCGTTCGACGGCGTGCTGATGCACTACGTCAATCCGCTCACCGGAGGCCCGGTGATGCCCACGATCGGAGCGAGCATGCAGCTCCTGCGCCCGGGCGAGCACACGCTTGCGCATCGCCACACCGGCAGCTTCCTGTACCAGGTCGCCAAGGGCGAGGGCTACTCGATCATTGGCGGCAAGCGCTTCGATTGGCGCGAGCGCGACATCTTCTGCGTCCCGTCGTGGGCCTGGCACGAACACGCCAACGGCTCCGCCACCGAGGACGCGTGCCTCTTCTGCTTCAGCGACTTGCCGGTGATGAAGGCCCTGGGCCTCTATCGCGAGCAGGCCCTGCAGGACAACGGCGGCATGCAGCGCGTCGCCGCCGAACCTTCTTCCCCCAACAGGTAATCCCATGCGTCTTGTCACCTACCGTGCCACCGTCGTCGATGCCGCCCGCCTGGGCGTGGTCTGCGGCGAGGAAATCGTCGACGTGCAGAACCTTGCTGCCAGTCGCGGCGAAGTGCTGCCGGCATCCATGCTGGAACTGATCGACCTCGGCCCGAGCGGCCTGCGATCGCTCGCACGCCTGCTGGCTGCGTGCGAAGGCCAATGGCCCGCGGGCGCCGCCATCCCGGCGGTGAACGTGCAGCTGCTGGCCCCCATTCCCCGGCCGCGCAAGAACATCTTCGGCATCGGCCTGAACTACGTGGAGCACGTGGCCGAATCGAGCCGCGCGCTCGACACGGCGAAGGACCTGCCCAAGCAGCCCGTGATCTTCTCGAAGCCGCCTACCACGGTGGTCGGCCCCGGTGAACCGATCCAGCACAACGCGAAGCTCACGCAGCAGCTGGACTGGGAAGTGGAGCTCGCCGCGATCATCGGCCGGCGCGCCAGCCGCGTCAGCGTCGAGTCCGCGTTGCACTACGTGTTCGGCTACAGCGTGATGATCGACGTCAGCGCGCGCGACTGCCGTCGCGCAGGCCAGTGGATCTACTCCAAGGGGCAGGACAGCTACGGCCCCTTTGGCCCTTGCATCGTCACGGCCGACGAGATCCCGGATCCGCAGCGGCTGGACCTGTGGCTCACCGTCAACGGCGTCACCAAGCAGAAGTCCAACACGCGCCATATGCTGTTCAAGGTGAACGAGCTGATCGCCGACATCAGCGCGGGCATGACGCTGGAGCCGGGCGACATCATCGCCACCGGTACGCCGGAAGGCGTGGGTGCCGGCCGCAATCCGCAGGAGTGGCTCAAGCCCGGTGACGTCGTGGTGGCGCACGTCGAGAAGATCGGCGAGATCCGGCACCCCGTCGTAGCGGTGTGAGGAGCACGGCCATGCTCGATCTTCCTCGTTTCAAGGCCGCCGCCGTCCAGGCTGCCCCGGTCTTCCTGGATACCCGTGCCACCGTGGAGAAGGCCTGCCGCCTGATCCGCGAAGCTGCCTCCAACGGCGCTGCGCTCGTGGTGTTCCCGGAAGTCTTCGTGCCTGCGTATCCGTACTGGAGCTGGGTCGCGAACCCGGTGGCAGCCAGCCCCTGGTTCCAGAAGCTGTGCGAGGCTGCCGTGGAGGTGCCGGGTCCCGAAGTGGCCCGCATCGCCCAGGCGGCGCGCGAATGCGGCGTGCACGTGGCCATCGGCATCAACGAACGGGCAGCGCGCAGCGTCAGCCTGATCTACAACACCATGTTGTTGATCGGCCCCGAAGGGCGCTTGCTCGGACGGCACCGCAAGCTCGTGCCGACGTGGGCCGAAAAGCTCACCTGGGCGCCGGGCGACGGCGCCGGCCTTCGTGTGCACCAGACGGAGCTGGGACCGATCGGCATGCTGGCCTGCGGCGAGAACACCAACACGCTGGCGCGCTTCTCGCTGCTGTCGCAGGGCGAACTCGTGCACCTCGCGAGCTACATCTCGCTGCCGGTGGCGCCGCCGGACTACGACATGGCCGAGGCCATCAAGCTGCGCGCCATGGCGCACTCCTTCGAAGGCAAGGTCTACACGGTGGTGGCCTGCTCCACCATCTCGCCGCAGATCGTGGATGCAATGGACGAAGCCTTTCCGGGTTCGCGCCAGCAACTGGAGCGCAAGAGCAGCGCCTTCTCGGGCGTCATCGGGCCGGACGGCCGGGTCGTGGGCGAGCCGCTCGTGGACGACGAAGGCATCGTGTATGCCGACATCGACCTGCGCCGCTGCATCCAGCCGCGCCAGATGCACGACATCACCGGCAACTACAACCGCTTCGACGTGTTCGACCTGCGCGTGAACCGGCGCGGGCTGCAGGCGGCGAGCTTCGACGACGCGCTCGCCGTCGCACTGCCGGACCTGCTGGGCGAAGCGCCCGTGGTCGGGGAGGCCGCATGAAGAAGGACGTGTACCGCATCGGCCAGATCGTCCCGTCGTCCAATACCACGATGGAGACGGAGATCCCGGCGATGCTGCTGGCGCGCCAGGCCGTTCTGCCCGAGCGCTTCACCTTCCACTCCAGCCGCATGCGGATGAAGAAGGTGGTGAAGGAGGAACTCGAGGCGATGGATCGCGACAGCGATCGCTGCGCGCTGGAACTCAGCGACGCGCGCGTGGATGTCCTCGGCTACGCCTGCCTCGTCGCCATCATGAGCATGGGCCTGGGCTACCACCGCCGCTCCGAGGCGCGGCTGCACGAGCGCACGGCGCAGAACGACGCGCCGACGCCCGTGGTGACGAGCGCCGGCGCGCTAGTGGACGGACTGAAGGCGCTCGGAGCGCGGCGCATCGCCGTCGTGTGTCCCTATCTCAAGCCGCTGACGCAGCTGGTCGTCGATTACCTGAAGGCTGAGGGCTTCCAGGTGGTGGACCACATCGCGCTGGAGATCCCGGACAACCTGGAGGTCGGACGCCACGATCCGCAGCGCCTGCTGGAGATCTACAAGCGCCTGGACCTGAAAGGTGCCGAAGCGCTGGTGCTGTCCGCGTGCGTGCAGATGCCTTCGCTGCCGGTGATCGCGCAGGTGGAAGCCGAAGCAGGCATCCCGGTGGTGTCCGCCGCCGTGTGCACCACGTATTCCATGTTGAAGACCCTGGGGCTGCCCACGGTGGTCCCGAATGCCGGCTCGCTGCTGAGCGGCGGCTACTGAGTTCCCGCCTTCCCTTCGTCTCTCCCCTCTCAAGGAGTCCGCAATGATGAAATCGCTCAAGGCACTGCTCGGCGCCGTCCTGGTCGTGGCCGGCGTGCATGCCATGGCGCAGACCGCATGGCCTTCGCGGCCCATTTCGGTGGTCATCCCGTTTCCGCCCGGAGGTGCCGTCGACACCCTGATGCGCACCATCCAGCCGGAACTGTCCACGCAGCTGGGCCAGCCGGTGGTGATCGAGAACAAGCCGGGTGGGGGCGCGCAGATCGGGGCGAGCGCCGTGCTGCAGAAGCCGGCCGACGGCTACCAGGTGTTCGCCGGCGAGATCGGCGCGTTCGCGATCAACCCCTCCCTCTACAAGAACATAGCCTACCATCCCGACAAGGACTTCGCTGGCGTGGCCATGCTCGTGCGCACGCCCATGGTGATGTACGGCGGCGCGAACGGGCGGATGAACAGCCTCAAGGCGTTCCAGCAGGTGGTGGCCACGCCCGGCAACGTCAACTACGGATCGTTCGGGCCGGGCACGGCGCCGCACATCCTCGGGCACCTGCTCTCCCGCCAGGTGCACGGCGCCAAGCTCACGCACATCGCGTACAAGGGCGCGCCGCCGGCCATCCAGGCGGTGCTGAGCAACGAAGTCGACCTCCTGTTCGACGGCGTTTCGGGCGTGCTGGAACTCGCGCGCAGCGGGCGGGCGGTGCCGCTCGCCGTCGCGAACCCCAAGCGCAGCGAGTACTTCCCGAACGTTCCGACGACCGCCGAACTAGGCTACCCCGACATGGTGATGGACCTGTGGATCGGCGTGGCCGTGAAGAAGGGCACGCCCCAACCGATCATCGACCGGCTCCACGCCGCGTTCGAGAAAGCGATGGCGAAACCGGAGGCCGCCAAGCGCTTCGCCGACCTGGGCTACACGCGCAACCCGATGACGCCGGCGCAGTTCGACCAGTTCATCAAGTCCGAGCTGGATCGCTATCGCCCTGTGATCGCCGATACCGGCGTCGTGGTGGACTGAGTGCTGCAGATGGAAGCACTTGCCGCCCTCGTGCAGCCTCAACGCGTCCACCGCGACGTGTACCTGAGCGCAGAGATCTTTTCGCTCGAATGCGAGCGCCTGTTCGCGCGGACCTGGAACTTCGTCGCCCA